>QHSV01000183.1 GCA_003221655.1 Candidatus Rokuibacteriota bacterium | reverse complement strand
CGGCGGCAAACGAGCTCGGAATCGACAGCCATCCGTTGACGACCGCCTCGCCCCGCGCCCAGATCTTCTTCACCGTGTTCTCTCTCACGACGCTCTCCTGTCCGTTTGGAGAAGGGGGCTCCGCATGCACGGCACGCGTACAGGCTCCGCCCCCCTCTCGACTCCCCCGGCCCTCACGTGAGCTCCGGGCGGCAGACGACCCGGAAGTTACACCACTTGCAGATCCTCAGGTCCTCGGTCTTTTCGAAGTCCGCAATCGCCCCGACATTGGCCGCGGGATCCACGAGGTACGCCTTCATCGAGCGGATCGAAAGGCGGAGCTGCTCCTTGATGGCCGCGAGCCGCTCGTCGCTCCAGTGGAGCTGCGTCACCTCTGGCTCGCGCAGGTTCGCCTCGAAGAGGTCGACCTTTGCGGGGGGCACGCCGAGCACCTCGGCGGCGTAGAGCGCGTAGCAGCCGAGCTGGAACGCGGCGCCGTCCGGCGTCGCGCCCCCCGTCTTCCAGTCCACGAGCGCGAGCCGGCCGTCGTCCGTCCAGAACCCGAAGTCGGGCGCCATCCACATCGATGTGCCCTCGAAGTCGAAGACCTTGGACCAGTGCTCGATCGACCAGTGCTCCGGTGCACTCTTACGAATGATCGCCAGGAGCGGGAGGCGAAAAAAGTTGCGCAGACAGACCGCGACGTTGCGGGAGAGTGCCTGCCACACCTCGGGCTTCAGCTCGATCGAGTATTCGTGCTCGAAGAGCGCCACCGTCTTTGGACTCTCGCGGTAGCGTCCGGCTTTCGAGGAGCGCCACTCACCGCGCATCCGCTCGACGACGTCGGCGATGAACGGCTCGACCGGGAGGTCCCGACCTCCGGCGAAGACGTGGAAGGCCATCTCGATGGCGTCGTGGACGACTCGTCCTGCCCACTGCTGCCTGGACGCGAGCTGCTTGAGGATGTAGAGCCGCCGGAGGTCCTCGGGGGCTCCGGCGTCCCAACCGCCCCACGAGCCGTAGTAATGGTAGAAGTAGCGGCGCCGACAGTCCTGAAAGGTGTGGTCACGACTGCGCGACCAGGAAAACTCGTTGGCGATTTCGCCCATCCGCGGACATTGTCGCACGGCTTGACGCCCTTCGGGCGCGCTGCTAGCGTGGCGCTATGGCTGGACCATCATTCACGGTCGAGTGCCCGTGCTGCAGGGCCAAGCTCACGCTGGACGTGGAGCTTCAGGCGGTTGTCTCGCACGAGGCGCCGCCGCCTACGCGGTCGGTCGAAGATCTCGGCGCCGCCTTCGATAAGCTCCGCACGAAGTCCGCCGAGCGCGAGGAGCGCTTCAAGGAGCAGCTCCGCGCCGAAGGCGAGAAGGGCAAGCTCCTCGACCGCAAGTTCCAGGAGGGTCTGAAGAAGGCCAAGGACGACCCCGCCCCGCCGAAGCGACCGTTCGACTACGAGTAGCATGGGCGGCGACCTGCTGGGCGACCTCCTGCGGCAGGTCAGCCGGAGCTTCTACCTCTCGCTCGCGGTCCTTCCCCGTCCCCTCCGCGAGCCAATCGGCCTTGCATACCTGCTCGCGCGCGCGGCGGACACCGTCGCGGACACGCGGCTCATCAAGTGCGAGGAGCGTCTCGGCCATCTCGAGACCCTGCGGCGGGCGTGCGCCGGCGAGGCGGTCGACGTCGGAGCGCTGGCGCGGGCGTGCGCGCCTCAGCAAGCGCCCGCCGAGCGTGTGTTGCTCGAGCGCGTGGGCGAGGCGCTGGACCGCGTCGAGGCGCTGGCACCGGCCGACCGGCACGAGGTGCGCGCAGTGCTGGCAACGCTGACGTCGGGAATGATCTTCGACCTCACGCGCTTCCCGGACGAGGACTCGAAGGGCCTCGCGGCCATCGAAACGCTCGAGGAGCTGGATCACTACACGTACCTGATGGCCGGCTGCGTCGGGCCGTTCTGGACGGTGCTGCACGTGGCGCACCGGCGGCGCCTCAGCGACTGGGCGCTGCGCGAGATGAGCGAGCAGGGCGTGAGCTTCGGCAAGGCGCTACAGCTCACCAACGTCCTGCGCGACGTGCCCGACGATCTTGCCCAGGGCCGATGCTACCTGCCGGCGCGCGAGCTGGCGGCTCTGGGTCTCGGGCCCCGCGACCTGCTCGAGCCCGCCGGCGCCGCTCGCGCGCTCCCGCTCTACCGCCGCCTGCTCGGCCTGGCGCTCGAGCACTACAATGTCGCGTGGGACTACACGCTCGCGATCCCACGCCTCGAGTGGCGGATGCGCCTGGCGTGCGCCTGGCCGCTCCTGATCGGGCTCGCGACCCTCGCCGACCTCGCCGCACACCCGAATCCGCTCATCGTGACGGCGCCGATCAAGATCCCGCGCGGCGCGGTGCGCGCGCTGCTTGCGCGATCGACTCTCACGGTATGGTCCAATCGCGCGCTCGCCGCCCACGCCGCGCGCCTGCGCGCGCGTATCGCGGTCTAATTTCCCTCTTGCGCTCGCAAGGGCTCGACGGCAGGGTAGGGCAGGCGTGAGCCAACTGTCCTGACGTGGTGCGCGCCGCAGGCCGTCGCGGGGCTGGCGCCCCGCCGGCCGAGGCGCGACTATTTACTATGGAGGAGACGATGGAACGCATGTTCGGTGAACCCGAGCCCTGGACACCGACCCCAGCTCCGGCGGCACCACCGGTCCCCGCACCCGCCCCTCCCAGGCCCGCGCCGAAGGCGCCGCGGGCGGCGAAGCCCAAAGCCAAGCCGAAGGCCAGAAAGAAAGCCATGGCCAAGCCAAAGCGGAAGGTCAAGGCCAAGGCCCGGAGCAAGAGCAAGAAGAAGGCTAAGGCGCGGCGTCGGCGCTAGTCGAGAAGCGAAAGGCCCAGGAGGGTTGCCGGGTCGACCCTGGCCGTGCCCACCTGGGCCCCGAAATGCAGGTGCGGGCCCGTGGCCCGGCCGGTGGCCCCCACGCTCCCGAGCGTCTGGCCGCGCTCTACGCGCTCCCCCTCGCCGACCGAGGCCGTGTCGAGGTGGAAATAGAGTGTGTAGAGGCCGAGACCGTGGTCGAGGACCACCAGCCGACCGGGGAAGAAGAACTCGGCGACGAGGGCAACCCTGCCGGCATTGGCCGCGACCACCGGTGTCCCCCGCGGCACCGAATAGTCGATGCCGCCGTGGGGCGAGCGGGTCTGGCCATTGATGATTCGGCGCGCACCGAATCCGGTGCCAACCGCGGGCGTCCCCACGGGCGTCGTGAACTTCCCGCGCCAGAGCCGCTCCGGGGTAATCGTCCGATAGAGTATCGCGAGCCGCTTGCCCTCGGCCACCGCCCGCCGCTCGGTCTCGGAGTCGAGATCGACCATCGTCTGCGGCAGGGTGAGGCGCTCCAGAGGAAAACTACGCCGCGCGACCAAAAGCTTTCCCTGCGCGCTCCACGGCTCGCGCCCCTGCTCGACGACCCCGACCCGCCACGCATGGGCACCCGGCTTCACCTCCAGATCGATGCCCAGGAGCGCGGCGTGACCACCCGCATACGGCCCCAGGTCACTCCGGACGCTGCTGGCGGAGGAACTGCTCGAACTCGGCGACGAGCTCGGCGGCCGGCGGGAGGTCGCTCGGTCCGCCCCGCCCCGCCGGCGGGGGCTCTTCGGCGGCATCACGCGACTCGAGCTTCTTGATGTAGTTGGCGATCTTCGCGTTCTGCGCGACGATCTCCTTCAGATTGACATCAAATTGCTTCACCGCCTCCTCGAGGTCTCCGACTTCAACCGTGGCGCCTAGCATCGGGGCCACGCGTTGGACCAGCGCCAGCGTGGCCTTGGGGTTTTCGATGCCCGAGATGTAGTGCGGGACATTGGCCCAGAGGCTCGCCGTGGCGAATCCCTGCTCACGGCAGATCGTGTTCAGAACGCCGACGATCCCGGTGGGGCCTTCGTACTTCGTCGGGCGGACCCCGAGGCGGACCGCGAGCTCCGGGTCGGAGGCGCTGCCGGAGAGGCGGACTGGTCGGGTGTGCGGCACCTCGGCGAGCAGCGCGCCCAACGTCAGCACCAATGCCACCTCGCAGCGCCGCGCCAAGTCGAGAACCAGGCTGCAGTAGGTCTTCCACCGCAGATGCGGCTCGACCGCCACGCCCACGATGACGTCGCGCGCGAGCTCCGACGCCTGGGTGATCGAGAACTCGGTCGCCGGCCAGGTGATCTCGCGCTCCGTTTCCGAGCCTTGCTTGAAGCGGACGTACGGGCGGGAGAGGCCGAAGTGATAGAACTCCTCGGGGTCGATCTCGGCGAATTTCTCTGCCCGGAACGACGTGCCCAGGTACCGCACCGCCGTCGTCGCCGATTCGGCCGCGTCGTTCCAGCCGCCGAACGCTATGATCAAGATCGGCCGGCGGAGGCCCTCCGGACGCTGGTGGATCTTCAGGGCGTCCATTCAGCCTCGATCGGGAGCCGGGCCCGCGTCACGATCTCGTGGAGCATCTGCACTCTCCTCGACGTTGTAATGGGGAGTCTAGCACGAACGGCCAATTGACCAGCCTCCCTGGCGACGGTACGATGTGCCAGCTTCGACTTCCTGAGGAGGACCGGCATATGCGCGGGAAGCACTGGCGATCGCTCCTGATTGGAACCGCACTCCTTGTCGTCGGCGGCTGCGCAACCAGCGAAGAGTGGAACACCTGGCGGTCGAACACGAGCCACTTCGCGTCCAAGGAGCACTACGACTTCTCCATGAAGAACAGTGGGGGCTCGTCGGCGTCAGTGACGCGGAACGACATCACCATGGCGAAAAACCAGAACTGGTTCGGTCGACCGGTCACGGTGGCCCAAGAGCAGATCCTGGAGCGCTAGGCAGGCTCTCGGTCACGCAGGCACCCACCTGACGATTCGGGGGGCAGTTTGGCCGACGAGTCTGCCTCACGCCGCCCAAGGATTGGCGATGATCCGCAGGCTTAGCGGTTCTGGCCGGCTGGCACGGCGCATGCCCTCAGTGTCACGTATGACAAATTTAATGCTCGCCCGGGCGATTCTTGGACTGACCGCGGCCGCAACACTCGCCCTGGGCACCAACAGTGCTCTGGCGGCAGATCCTCCGTCCGACCGGGTCCTCCAGGTCGATCGGTACACCTCCGACAAGGGCCGCGCGCTCGGGCAAAAGTTCCAGGGACCTCTCCGCGACCTCAACGCGAAGGTCTATCACTGCATGCCGTGGCTGGAAGTCAAGAGTGAAGGCATCGGCTTCTACAAGCCCAAGCACATCGACGGCGATGTCCGGTATCTCTCGCTGAACGTGATCGTCGATCAGCAGCCGGCGCCCGAGTTCACGCGCCTGTCCGTCCAGGAGCGGGTTTCCGCGATGTTCTCGCGCTACGTACCCCACTTGCTACGCTCCATGGCCACCAGCGACCTGCTCAAGGAGCCCGCTCTCGAGGGATTCACCGTGATCGTGAGCTGGTTGAAGGCCGAGCCAACGGGCGGCCAGCCCCCGGTGCTGGAAACGGCCGCGGCCTTCATGCCGAAGCCGCTGGTCGCGGACTATCTTCGGGGTCGCGTCGGCATCACGCAACTCGCGGACGGGGCGCACGTGCTGGCCTGGGACGGGGAGACGAAGCTCGGAAACGTGAAACCCAAGGCCTGGGTCGATGATTTCGTGCTGACGTACACGGTCGCCGGCTACACGCCGGATCCCCGGGCTACCTGCCCCTGAGGTGGGAGACCCGGCGGGCGCTCACGCCCGGCGGAGCGGCAGTGCGGCGCGAATCCCGTCGGCGATCCGCTTGAGGGCCCGGACTGACTCGCGCCAGGGCGCCTTGGCCACGAAGGCCTCGCCCCGATCGGCGGCGATAGAGAGCGCCGGGTCGAACGGCACGCTTCCGAGAAAGGGGATCCCGGCGTCGGCAGCGAAGCGGGAGGCGTCCGGCCCGGGAAACAGGCCGGCCATGTTCTCGACGAGTCCAAGCACCGGCGCCTTCGTGTGAGCGGCCGCAGTGATCGCTCTCCGCACAACGAGGTGCGACACTTCGGACGGGATCGTCACCACGACGATCCCGGCGAGCGTCGGCGCCAGCGACGCGATCGTCGCGAGGCGGTCGGTGCCGGGCGGTAAGTCGAGGAGGAGCGCGTCCAGCGGGCCCCAGTTCGTATCCGCGAGGAACTCGCGGATCGCGTTGGCCTCCATGGCCCCCTGCCAGGTGTGCGCCTCGTCCTTGACCGTCGCGTCCCAGGTAAGCGCCGCGGCATCGCCGGCCAGGAGCAGGTCCATCGACATCACCTTCACACCCTGCTCGGTCCGCGGCGGCTCGACGCCCCCGTCGGCCATGACGAGTCGCCGGCCGCGCACGCCCAGAAGCTTGGCCTGCGTCGGGCCGTTGAGATCCGCGTCGAGGACGCCGACCTTCCAGCCGTCGAGCGCGAAGCAGCACGCGAGGTTCGCGGTGAGGGCCGACTTCCCGACGCCGCCCTTGCCGGAAACGACGGCGACAATCGCCCGCACCGACGCGAGCCGCTGTCGGAGCCTGCCCTGCTGAGCCTCGACCTGACCCGCGATGTTCGAGCCGCCGTCGCCCGCAATGTCCTTGTAGCGTTTCACGCAGCTTCCTTCGTCCAGGCCGCCCGACCTACCAGGACAAGCGCGGCCACGGTGACGACCAGGAACACGATTCCGCCGGCCCGGAAGGTCATCTCGCCGCCCCAGGGGGTGGACACGCTGGCGGTCTCCGGGCGAAGCGCGACCCTCAAAACGTGCCAGGCCCGCAAAGCCATGAACACGGTGAGAATCCGCGCGAAGTCGCGGCGGGAGAGAATCCAGCGCTCGAACCACGCGCGGCGTCCCGCGAGGAGGTACGGAATCGCCACCACGAAGACGAGCCCTAGCACGATCCACACCATACCCGGCTGCATCACGCGTCCGCCGCGGACGCCGACCCCCTGCATCGCGAGATAGACGCCGCCGATCCAATAGATCACCCCGTAGATCAGGTACGCGCGAGCGGCGAGCTCAAACCGTTCCCTCAAGGCTGGGCTCGAAAACGTGAACCCCACTTCGAGCGGACGTCCGCGAGGAGCCCCGGCGTGATGGTGGTCTCACCCCGACCCCGCGCGTAGGTCTCGACGGCCTTGATCACCATGCCGCGTGCGAACGAAGGGATCGCCTGAAGGCGCGCGCGCGCCTCCTCGTCCCAGGTGAGCTCGTAGTCGACCGGAAGCCCGAACGTCAGCGACGCCGGCAGGTCGATGAGGTGTCCGCCGTGCGCGCCCGGCTGGTAGGCGCACGCGGGATCTTCCGCGAGGTAGTCGCCGTGCGTCGCGTAGGCACGGCACCGGCACCCGCCGCAGATTCTCGAGAACTCGCAAGAACCGCAGCGCCCGCCGAGCTTCGGGTCGCGCAGGTCGGCGAACACCGGCGCAGTCCGCCACAGGTCGGCGAAGGATCGCTCGCGCAGGCTGCCTACGGCGACCGGCATGTAGGGGCACGGCGTGACGTCGCCCTCGGGCGTGATGCGACAGTAGTACTTGCCGGCCGGGCACGAGCCGTGAGCGTAGTTCCGGAGGAGCGGAGAGGACGGATTCATCCCGTAGAGGATGCGCCGGAAGTGCGGGGCGCACTTCGCGCGAATGAGCAGCCCGTCGGCGCGGCCGACCGGGGTGGACCACGGGTCTTCGAAGGTCTGCGGGCCGCGCCGCGCGCCCATTCCGAAGAGCGCCTTCACGAAGGAAGGAGGATCGCCGCCGACACCCTGGACCTGGGCGAGGTAGGTCAGGATGCGCTCGTAGGTCGCGGGATCGACGTCCGTCAGGTTCTTCCCACGGCCGGTCCGCACGAGGAAGAAGAAGTTCAGCACCTTCGCGCCGAGCTCCTTCGCCAGGTCGATCATCGCGGGAACCTCGCCCACGTTCCAGTCGGTCACCGACATGTGGAGAGAGAAATCGAGGCCGGCGTCGGACAGCACACGGGTGGCCCGCACCGCGCCCTCCCAGGCGCCCGGCAGGCGGCGGAACGCGTCGTGCCGGACGCGGTCGGTGGAGTCGAGGCTGATCGAAGCGCCGAGGACGCCGTGCGTCCGCATGAGCGTCGCTTCGCGCTCGCGCAGGAGCACGCCGTTCGTGCCGAGCACCGTCGTGAAGCGCTTCTCGGAAGCGTAGGCGGCGACGTCCCAGATGTCCTTGCGGAGCAGCGGCTCCCCGCCGGTCAGGATCAGGAAGACGTTCGGGTTGACGAGGGCTATCTCGTCCATTACGCGCCGGCACTCGTCGGTGGACAGCTCGCCTCGCGTGTCGGCGCCCGCGAACGCCGACATGTAACAGTGCGAGCACTCGAGATTGCACCGCTGCGTAAGATTCCACGACACGCTGTACGCGGTATACGGCGCGGCGGCTGCCGATGTCGCGGATGTCGGCACCGCGATGTGGTCCGGTGTGGGATCCGTCACGGCCAGAAACCAGTGGGCGGACGCGCGGGCATGCGTGTCGGGATCCATGGAAGCGGGGGCGTGGGGGTGGGGGTGTCTCCCGGAATCCGTGTAGTCAGGGTTGCACTCGCGCAGCGCGAGAATTTGCCGGACTCGAATGTCAGCGGTCGGATTCCGGGAGGCACCCCCACCCCCACGCCCCCGCTTATCGCGGCTTCTTGTTCGAGACGTACCCCGCGATCACTTCGTTCATGGTCTCGCGCGCGTGCCCGATGCCTTCCTCACAGACGGCGAGATCGATCGTGGTGATGCCCTTGGCAGCCGCCACCCGCTCCACTTCCTCGCGCGTCATGTCGCGCATGAATCCGGCGGGAACGCGGTTGAGCCGCGCCGTCGCCTCCTCGGTCCACCCCAAGCCCGCGCAGTCACCCCTCGTCGAGGCACCGGGGAGATCGGCCGGCTCGAACTTCGTCTTCGCGAGCAGGGTGTCCCAGCCCGCCCCCAGCTTCTCCCGCCCGACGGTCTCCTCGATCATCGGCAGGGCGAGCTGGCAGGTGATGACCGGGATCTTCCGCGAGCGCGCGTACTTCTCCACTCGCGCCTTGGCGCGGCGCCGGAGGTAGGCGTCGGTCACCTCGCGTAGCGCGTCGCGCGCCTCGGCCGACCACTTCACCTGGACGCCGGGCAGCGACTCCTCCGCCTCGATCCCGCCCTCCTGGGCGGCGATCGCCTCGACCGCCTCCTTCGAGATGACCTGGAACTTGTCGGCGGTGGCCTTGCACACCGGGCACGCGACGACGGGGTTGGGTCCCTTGACCGTGTAGCCGCAGACGGAGCAAATAGCCGTGGCCGGTTGCGTCTCAGCACGCAACTGCGCGATCGCGACGTCCTCGGCGAGGATCTGCATCCGCTCGGCCATGCGCGTCGGCATGAAGATGGCCATCGCCTCGTCGATGACCTTGTTGGTGACGACGGTGTGGCCTTGCTCGATCGCATAGCGCAGGAGCGCCGTGCGCGCGACGCCCTTCACCTGGGGCGGCACCCGCTCCATCCGCGCCTCCGCTTCCTCCGTCCAGGAGATGATCTCCTCGGCCTTGACGTCGAGCGGCGGATAGAACTTGCCGCCCGTGAGCAGCACGTTGCACGGCGCCAGCCGCAGAATGTTCTCGGTGTTAGAGCCGAGGTCGACCTCGTTCTCCTCCGAGTGTACGCCGACCCGCCCCAGGATGAGGAGCCACGGCTGCTCCTTGCGAACGAACGTCAGGATCTTCTCGAAGCACTTGCCGTCGAGGAGCGTGATGGCGAGCTCGACTCCCGCCTCGGCGGCGAGCTTGCGGCCGATCTCCAGATGCGACTGGTAGATCTTGGCCAACCCGGTATCGATGATCTCCTCGTGCAGTTGCTCCTGTTCCTTGAATCGAAAGATTTTGGAGGCTTTTTCGGTCAACACGCCGACGATGCCGTTGAACATCGCGTAGTGCAGGTACGGGTCGTAGACGGCGATGGCCTGGAGCGGCCGGCGGAGGGCCATCGCGAGCTCGATGCCGAGCTTGAGGCCGTTGAAGGACTGTGGCGAGCCGTCGAGGCAGACGACGATCGCGCCCTGCCTATCTGGCGACGGATCGGTGTTGCGTACGATCAGCGTGTCGCGTGTCACGCGGCGGACGAACCGATCGGTGACGGAGCCGAGCTGGCTGTCCTTCACCGCGCCCATGCCGAGGGCACCCATGACCACGAGGTCGTAGTCGGCGGCGAGGCAGTCCTCGACGAGGACTTTGTAATGCTTGCCGTCGATCATCTTGGGCTCGAAGGCGAGCCCGGCCTCCACCGCCTTGCGCGCCATCACATCGAGGTACGACTCGGAGATGAGCTGCAGCCCCATCGCGATCAGCGAGTCGTGGATCTTCCGCTGGCGCTCGAGCTCGTTCTCGTCCTTGTACTCCTCGGGGAGCGTGTACTCCATCTGCTTGAACCGGTAGTCGTGGAGGCGCGCGGCGTAGACGTGGATGCCCGTGAGCTTGGTGCCGCACGTCCGGCCCAACTCGACCGCCAGGTCGATCGCGCGGTTCGAATGATCCGAGTTGTCCACCGGAACGCAGATGTGCTTGAACATGCAATCCCCCTCTATCGCAAGCGCCTCAGCGCAACTCGTACTCGACCGTCGCCGTCGCTTTCGGCGCGATCGTCAGCTCTTTCGTCATGGTCCGCGGCTCGTCGTAGACGGGCCGGCCGTCCTTGTCGACGCCCTTGGGCCGGAAGCCGGCGTGCCACATCGTGACCTTGTAGGTCCCCGACGGGACGTCGCCGATTCGGAAGGCGCCTGACGCGTCCGTCACCGTCACGTACGGGCTGTCATGGACGATCATCCATGCAAACATGTGCGGGTGTGCGTCGCACAGCACGCGCACCACGCCAGGCTTCTGGAGACGCTTCGTGATGTCGATCATCTGGTCCTTGTTCGGTAACGCCAGGTTGAAGACGGTCGGCTGGCCGAGGAACCCATGCGTGTTGTGGAGGATCGGGTCCGAGTTGCGAACGCGCACCCGGTCGCCGGGTACCACAGCCGTCACGTGACCGACGAAGACGCAGTGTCGATTGTCGACGATGACGTCGCCCGTGCCCTTCTTGCCGCGGGTGACGCCTTCGATCATCACCACGGTGTCTCGCACCCCCCGGTCCGTGCCGACCACAAGGGCCTCGGATGCCTTCTGGTCACCACAGACATCTCGGTTCTTGTTCACGGGAATCGGACTCGGGGTCGGCGGGGTCCCGGCGAACCGGACGATCCCGGTGAGGGTGCCGCCGTCCTTCACCGGGACCGCCTCGTAGGCGCCGGCCGGTGCGACCAGCACGAGGACGGAGAGCAACACGCCCGCGGTCACGCGCGGGCGCCTCAGGGTTCGCCGTTGATCAACCACTCGAGGGCGAGCCAGAAACTCCGGCTGTACCGGAAGAACCACAGCGGGAACAGGATCACGACCGGCACCAGCAGCGCGAGGTGCGCCGCCGTGCCCCGGAACAGCGCCGTCGTCCCGCAGCGGGGACAACGCAGGCGTACCGCCCGGCCCAGGGATTTCGCGACACGGGCGGCCAGCCGTTGCGATTCCATCGCTCACGCCGCCGGCCTCAGAGCAGACCACTCAGTGTTTCGCGGGCTCAGTCGCGGTCGCCTTGACGCCGACTGTCCGCTTCATCACCGCGAACCCGTCGGGCAGGAGCACGAAGACCAGAAGCGTGGCGATCACGAGGGGAGTGATGGCGACCATGCCCAGGGTGCGCGTCTCGAACCGGAGGTGCATGAAGTACATCGCGACCAGCACCGCCTTGCTCAGGGCGAGCGCGCACAGCAACACTCCGATCGTGAACTTCGCCAGCGGCATGTAGATCACCGCAATCTCGATCACGGTGAGGATCGCAAGGTACCAAAAGATCGCCATGTAGTTCGGATGCTTGTGCTCTGCGGTCGCCATCGCTTCGACCCCCTACAGGAGGTACATGAAGGTGAACACCATGATCCAGACGAGGTCGACGAAGTGCCAGTAGAGCCCGGTGATCTCGACTGCGTTGTAGCTCGCCGCGGGCGAGGGGCGTCGGGCGACGACCCTCATGATCGCGAGCAGGTAGATGACGCCGCCGGTGACGTGCAGGCCGTGAAAGCCCGTCACCAGGAAGAAGGACGTGCCGAAGAGCGAGGCGCCCCACGGGTTGCCGTTGATGTGCAACCCCCGGTGGATCAGGTGCGTCCACTCGTATGCCTGCAGGCTGACGAAGATCGCGCCACCGAGCGCGGTGACGAAGAGGAACCTGATCGCTCTGGTCTTGTCCCCCTTCCCCAGCCACTCCAGCGCCTTCACCATCGTCACGCTCGAGCAGATGAGCAGAAAGGTCATCGCGGCGGTCAGGTTGATGCCGAGCACTGCGAACGGCGACGGCCAGTCCGCGCTGGTGGCCCGCATCGCGCCGTAGCCGGCGAGCAGCGTGCCGAAGCCGACGGCGTCGCCCGCCAGGAAGATCCACATGCCGAGCTTCCCCCAGCTTTCGGGAGTGAGCGGCGACTCGGCCGCTTCCACCGCCCCGTGCATCGAGGCTGCCTGACTCATGTCGTCTCCTTGATGATCTCCGGGTCGTCGTTTTCCGCGAAACGGGTCGTGAGCCGCCGCGCCAGGGTCCGCGGACGATAGCCGGCGAGGTACGCGAGGATGCCGACGACGGCGGCGATCAGAACGAACGGCAGAAGGATGAGGCCGAGGTACGGCCAGGTGTAGGTCTGGTCCCCGAATGGCGTCGACAGGCACGACGCGCAGGCCAGCGCCAGACGTGGCGTCAGGATCAAGGCCAGCACGGAGAATCCCCAGGACTTCATACCAGGTACACCGCCACGTAGAGGATCGGCCACAGCGCGACGACGAAGTGCCAATAGATTGCGCACGCCCGCAGCGGTCCCGTCCGGCCGTCGGCGAACCGGCCGCGGGCGGCGAGCAGAACCGTGGCGGCGACCCAGACGACCGCCGCGACGACGTGGGCCGCGTGCGTCCCGATGAGGGTGTAAAAAGTTCCGCCGTATGCGCCCGACGAGACGGTGAGCCCGAAGCTGACGAGGCGGACCCACTCGTAGCCCTGCACGGCCAAAAACGCCACGCCAAGTCCCGCAGCGACCAGGAGCCGTCGCACGAGCTCTCGCATGTCGCCACGCTCGAGCGCCCGGCTCGCCGCCACCATCGCGACGCTGGAGGCGAGCAGCACCAGCGTGTTGACGCCGGTCACGCCGATGGGCAGGCGCGGCTGGAGCGGCGGTGGCCACAGGGCCGACGTTATTCTCAAAATCAGAAACGCCGAGACAAGGCCCCCGAAGAACATGATCTCGCCGCAGATAAGGAAGAGCATCGCGAGTCCGACGTTGTCCAGTAGGGGACGTCGCGGCCCCGGCTCGCGCTCGGGACCGTCGCCACCGCCCGTCGGCGGCGGCGGCGGCAGGCGGTGCCCGTTGGTCCGCCGGGCGACCGGCGGGTGCTCGGTGAGGGTTGTCACCAGCGGATCCCGATGAGGAACGCCGAAACGACAAGCGCCCCGATGATCGTCAGGAGCACCCGCAGCGTCTGCCGGTTCCGCACGTCGCTCGTCATACCTTGTCGAAGGCCAGCAGTGCGAGAAGGACCGGCAGGTACAACAGCGACGCGAACAGCACACGTCGGGCCGCGCCGGCCGAGGGCGTCAGTGCCTGGCTCGTACCGAGGGCGACAAAGGCCGTGCCGAGCACGAAGGCGCCCACGAAGTAGACCGGACCGGCCAGGCCGATCAGCGTTGGCAACAAGCTCACGGCGAGCAACGCCAGGCACCCGGTGACGATCTGCCGCTCGGTGCTGGTTCCCTCGGCGTCGACGACGGGTAGGAGCCGTACGCCCGCCCGGGCGTAGTCGTCGCGGTAGAGGCGCGCGATGGCAAGGGTGTGGGGCAACTGCCAGAGGAACAGGATGCCGAACAACACCCAGGCACCGATCCCGAAGTCCTCCCGCGACGCCACCCAGCCCGTCACGGGCGGCAACGCGCCGGGCACCGCCCCGATGATCGTGCAGAACGGCGTCCGGAGCTTGAGCGGCGTGTAGGCGAAGAGATAGAGCACAGTCGTCGCGGCGGTCACGAGCAGCGCAAGCGGACCCACAAATGTGCCGAGGTAACAGAGTCCGGCCACGGTGACCGCGCTGCCGAAAAGGAGCGCCTCGAGGGGCGCCAGCCGCCCGTCCGGCAGCGGGCGCACGCGCGTGCGCTCCATTCGGGCGTCCACGTCCCGTTCCCAGTACTGGTTCAGCGCGAGTGTCCCGCCGGCGGCCAGCATCGTGCCGATCAGCAGGTGTACGAGCCTGACGTAGTCTGGCGCACCGGTCAGCCCGACGTAGTATCCGACGACCGTCGTCACCAGGATCATGAGGACGACGCGCGGTTTCGTGAGGCTGAGCAGGTCGACGACAACGCGCCGGCGGTCGCGTGCGAGCGCGACGACGATCCCCTGGGGCGCGACCCGGGCCGTGTCGAGCGTGGGTGGGGTCATTGTAGCGGGTGCCTCGAGGCCGGCTCGGATCGAGGGTGGCCTGCGACAGATGCGGCGTGGGTTTGTTGGAGCGGGGTCCGCAAGGCCGGCTCGGACCGAGGGTGGCCCGAGACAGATGCGGCGTGGCTCCGTGGCGCCTGATCAATCCGTTCGGGCTCGGCGTTTGCCATCTGGACCCGGACGGCGAGAATCACGGTGGCGGCCAGGATGAGGCTGCCGACCAATCGGTGCGCCACCGGCACCGCGACCACCGTGAGCTGCTCACCGGGGATCCAGAACGGTGAGAACCTCGCCAGAAAGCTGCCGACGCCGAGGAGAAGCTGGGCGCCGAGCAGAACGAGCAACAGCCGCGAGACCGGCGCCGCTACCGCGTCTCCGGTCCGGCGCAGCGGCGCCGTGACAATCGGCACGATGGTGAACACGAGGACGGCACCCGCCAGGTGAAGATCAATGCGTCCGGCGTGAGTCAGGAGCGTGCCGAACACGATCTGCGCATACACGAGCGCGGCTGCGAGCACGGTCAAGCCTTTCAACGCCGGCTCGACCCGGGCCCCGGCCGCGCGCCCGCGCGGAGCCGTCAGCAGAGCGATCGCTGCGAGCAGGGCGAAGAAGGCCTGGGCCAGGCTGCCATGGACGATCGCCAGCGTGGTCTCCAGAAGCACGACGCGTAGCCCGCCGAGCACGCCCTGGGCGAGGACGACGGCCACCGCAATGAGGCCGAGTCGGCGCAGTCGGCCACTTTCGCGCCACAGTAGCGCGGCCAGCGCCAGGGTCAGCAGGCCGACGAGTGCGCCCATCAGCCGGTGGCTGTGCTCGTAGAAGATGCCGCCCACCATCCGCGACCAGGGGAAGAGGACCATGTTGTAGCCGAACGTGCTCGGCCAGTCGGGCACCGCGAGGGCCGCGCCCGTGTTCGTGACCAGCCCCCCGAGGAGGATGAGCACGCACGTCGCGGCCAGGGTCGCGAGCGCCAGACGGTACGCCACCGGTCTCCCCGTCTCGATCAGTGCCGCCGCGCTCCAGCGGCGCCCACCGGGGGCGTCGATTGCGGCAAGAAGTCTTCCTTCGACTCCGGCGAGCTGTACTCGTAGGGACCCCGATACACCGTCGGCAGCGTCGGGCCCCAGTTCAGGTGCGGGGGCGGTGATTGCGCCGTCCACTCGAGTGTGTTGGCGTTCCACGGGTTCAACGGCGCCTTCTTTCCGGCGAACAGCGACCAGAAGAAGTTGATGACGAACGGAATCTGGGCGATGCCGAGGGCGAGCGCGCTGTAGGTGATGAACACGTTCCAGTGTTGCTGGTGCTGGAGGAACTCGTACTGCGTCGGATTGTAGATGCGCCGCATCTGCCCGCCGACCCCGATGATGTGCATCGGGAAGAAGGTCAGGTTGAAGAACACGAACGTCGGCCAGAAGTGCAGATGGCCGAGGACCGTGTTCGTCATCCGGCCGAACATCTTCGGGAACCAGTAGTAGATCGCGGCGAACGCGCCGAAGATCGAGCCGCCGAAGACGACGTAGTGGATGTGCGCCACGATGAAGTACGTGTCCTGGATGTAGATGTCGACCGGCGTCGAGGCCATGAAGATCCCCGAGAGCCCGCCGATGACGAACATCGAGACGAACGCGAGTGCGTTCAGCATCGGGACCGTGAACTGGATCCGGGCGCCCCACAGGGTCCCCA
>QHSV01000182.1 GCA_003221655.1 Candidatus Rokuibacteriota bacterium | reverse complement strand
CGTCGAATGGGTGAGAAAGGTGCATCCCGACCAGCCGATCAGTCAGTTCGAGAATGAGGTGCTGCACATCATCGAAGGCCAGCGCTAATCCTCGTTGCTCCGCCGGCTGGACGCCAACCGTGATCACGCTCCTGCCGGGATGTCACGTGACCGCTGCAGCAGCAGGTTCATGTGCTGCCGCTCCAGGCTTCGGCCGGCCATTCGATCGTCGTCCGACTCCGGACGGCCGTGTGCTGCGTGATCGTCGATTTCGAAAATCCGGAACCCCATCGCGCGGATCGACCGCAACACCGACCGCGGATCGCCTCCCGCCTGTGCGATGCCCCAGGGCCAGTATTCGATCATGAGCCGAATCTCGGCGTTCTCCGTCAGCGTCCGGCGCATGCCTTGAAGCGCCAGGGCCTCCGCCCCCTGAATATCCATCTTCACGACGTCCATGCGGTTGACAGCCAGCTCGGCGAGCAGATCGTCCAACCGATAGAAATCCACCGGTACGACCGCCCGACTTGACCCGCGATCGAAGATGCGATGGTCAGCCTTGTTCTCCTCGTTGAGGAACAGCTGACCCGGCCCGGTCCTGTCGCTCACGGCCGCCTGGACCACCTCGACGTTCTTGAACCGGTTCAGCTCTAGTGTCTGGTGGATGAGGCGGCAGTTGCGGCCCTCGGGTTCGACGGCGATCACCCGCCCCGCAGGCCCGACGCTCCCAGCCGCGATCGCCGTATACAGCCCGATGTTCGCTCCGACATCTACGACCGTCATCCCCGGCTTCAGCAGGCAGCGGAAGATCCGGCGCGGCACACTTTCGTAGCAACCGAGGGTCAACGCTCCGCATACGACCGCGTCGTCCTGGTTCATCACCAGCTCGATGCCGTCGACCGTCAGTTGTGAGGGGATGAACCGCTTGACCATCCACTGCGCCACGGCGCGCACCGGCTTGGGCTTCAGGCACACCGAATAGATGAAGGTTGCCGCTGACGGCGGCATCCACGAGAGCAGTCTCATACCGGTGTTGCGTTCTCCCTACCTGGATCAGGGGCGAAGGTTCAACGAGCCGCGGCGCCGAACGCCGCACTGGCCACGCGTCGCCAAGGACATCCGCTGTTGCTCGACACTCAAGCCGGTGTTCGCACGGGGCGTACCACGCCGCCCGCTCAGCCCAAACAATATCCAGTCTAGTCCCGAGGAGACCGGCGACACAAGATTCCGGACCTGGTGCCGCTCAACGTTGAGGCCCAAGAGTTCTCATCGCCCACTGTCGCTGAGCGGCGGTCCTGCGCTCGAGGATCAGGAGGAAAGTGTCCGAGCTCGGCGAGCGAGAAACGCCGACAGCCCACGCCCCCTGCTTTACTCACCGAGATAGGCACGTCGGACCTCCGGGTTGTCGGACAGCTCGGCCGCGGTGCCCGTGAGCGCGATCGAGCCCGTCTCGAGCACGTAGCCCCGGTGGGCGATGGAGAGCGCCATGGCCGCGTTCTGCTCGACCAGAAGGATCGTCATGCCCTGGCGGTTGATGTCGCTGATCGTGTCGAAGATCTGCTCCACGAGGACGGGCGCCAGTCCCATGCTCGGCTCGTCGAGCAGGAGGAGCCGGGGTTTCGCCATGAGCGCGCGGCCGATCGCGAGCATCTGCTGCTCGCCGCCCGAGAGGGTGCCCGCCACCTGAGTGATGCGCTCGGCGAGCCGCGGGAAGAGCGCGAAGACCCGCTCAAGGTCGGCGGCGATTCCCGCGTCGGTCCTGAGATAGGCGCCCATCGTGAGGTTCTCGCGGACGGTGAGGCGGTTGAAGATGCGGCGCCCCTCGGGCACGTGCGCGACGCCCCTGGAGACGATCGCGTGCGGAGGCACGCCGACGAGCGGCTCGGCCTCGAGCGTGATGGTACCACGCGTCGGGTGGAGGAGACCCGAGATGGTCTTGAGCGTGGTCGTCTTTCCGGCTCCGTTGTTGCCGAGGATCGTGACGATCTCGCCGCGCCCCACCTCGAGCTCCACACCCTTGAGCGCCCGGATCTCGCCGTAGGCGACGTCGAGCGACTCGACCTTAAGCACGGCGCGCACCCCGGGGACCGGCACCACGCGTGCCCAGGTAGGCCTCGATGACGCGCACGTTCTCCTGGACCTCGCGCGGCGACCCCTCCGCGATCTTCTCGCCGTGGTCCAGCACGGTCACCCGGTCGGACACCTCCATGACCACCCGCATGTTGTGCTCGATCAGGATGATGGCGAGCCCCAGGTCGGCGACGAGGCCGCGCAGGAGGCGCATCAACGTGCCGGCCTCTCCCTGGGTCATACCGGCGGTCGGCTCGTCGAGCAGCAGGAGCGCGGGCTCGGGCGCAAGCGCGCGCGCCAGCTCGAGCCGTCGGCGGTCGCCGTACGGGAGACTGCGCGCCACGGCGTTCGCGTTGGCCTGCAGGCCGACGCGGTCAAGCAGGGCGATCGCGCGCGCAGCGAGGTGCGACTCCGTCCGGCGGAAGCGGCGGCTATGTGAGAGGACATCCCACAGACCGAGGGCGATCCGCGAGTTCATGCCCACGAGGACATTTTCGATGGCGGTCATGTTGGAGAAGAGCCGGATGTTCTGGAACGTCCGGCAGATACCCAGCGCCGTGATCTGGTCGGGACGCAGACCGAGGAGGGGCTGGCCGCGAAAGGTGACGCTGCCGTCGTCGGCGGCGTAGAGCCCCGTGAAAATGTTGAAGAGCGTGGTTTTCCCGGCTCCGTTCGGCCCGATGATGGACGCGATGCCCTGCTCGAGGGCGAAGTCCACCCTGTGCAGCGCGGTGAGGCCCCCGAACCTCTTCGTGACACGCCGCGCCTCGAACAGCGCCATCTAGCCTCCCAGCTCGCGCTGGCGCCGCCGCGCCGGGAAGATGCCTTGAGGGCGGAAGATCATCATCAGGACGAGGATGACGCCGAAGACCATTCGCTCGTACTTGGCCGGCTCGAACTGCGTCGGAAGATCGGCGAGGCTGTAGCCGAGAACGGTGACGCCGGCGTTCTTAAGTTCATTGAGCCAGAGCGAGAATCCCTTGAGCACCTGCAGATTGAGCACGGTGACGACGGTGGCGCCGACGACGGCGCCGGGGATCGAGCCCATGCCCCCCAGGATGACCATGGCGAGCACGCCGATCGACTCCAGGAATGTGAAGGACTCCGGGTTGATGAACACCTGCTTGGCCGAGAACAGCACACCCATGACGCCTGCGAAGGACGCGCCACAGGCGAACGCCATGAGCTTCATCCGCACCAGCGGCACGCCCATGGCCCGTGCCGCCACCTCGTCCTCGCGGATCGCCTCCCACGCGCGACCGATGTGCGAGTCCTCGAGTCGGCGATTGACGATGACGACCGCGACGACGATGAGCAGGGCGAGGAAGTAGAAGTACTCGCCGTACGGCAGCCCGAACGGCGTCGGGGGTCGGGAGATGGGCGTGATTCCCTTGGGGCCGTTCGTGAAATTGATCGGCTTGTCGAGATTGTTCGCGAGGACGCGGATGACCTCGCCGAAGCCCAGCGTGACGATGGCCAGGTAGTCGCCGTGGAGGCGCAGCACGGGCAGGCCGAGCAGGATCCCGGTGGTTGCCGCCACCGCGAGTCCCACGAGGAGGAACACATAGAACCACCACCCGGCCAGCGGGAAGCCTCCCCTGAGGATGATGTTCGCGTGCGGCGAGCCGAAGATGGCCCAGGAGTAAGCGCCGACGGCGAAGAAGGCCACGTAGCCGAGATCCAGGAGCCCGGCCAGGCCGACCACGATGTTGAGGCCCAGCGCCAGCGCGACGAAGATGCCGACCTGGGTCGCGACTTCGAGGTAGTAGCTGTTGAAGTATCCGATGACCGGCATCAGGACTAGGAGGGCCGCCGCCAGCAGGCTCCACCGGAGCCGCTCGGGGATCCGAGCGCGATAGACGAACAGGAGCGAGCCCTGGAAGAGGAGGAACACGAGGACCGATCGGGGAAACATGGCGACGGCGAGCGCCGAGACCGCCACCACCCCGACGCTGAGCGGCACCTGGATCATGCGCGCTCTCGCACGACTTCGCCGAGAAGGCCCTTGGGCCGAAAGATCAGGATCAGGATCAGCAGTGAGAAGGCGAGAATGTCCTTGTACTCGGCTCCGAACGCGCCGCCCGTCAGCAGCGAGAGGTAAGACGCGGCGAACGCCTCCAGGAGCCCCAGGACGAGCCCGCCGACCATCGCGCCCGGAATGTTCCCGATGCCCCCCAGCACGGCCGCGGTGAACGCCTTCAGCCCCGGGATGAAGCCGCTGTACGGGTTGATCAGCCCGTACTGGACACCGAACAGGACGCCGGCGGCGCCGCCCATCGCGCCACCGATCAGGAACGTGAGCGAGATGATCCGGTTGACGTCGATGCCCATGAGGCTGGCCGCCGCCTGGTCCTCGGCCACCGCGCGGATGGCGGTGCCGACCTTCGTCCGGTTGACGATCAGATGGAGCGCCCACAGCATCAGGAGCGCGCCGACGATGACGACAAGTGACTTGACGGACACGTCCATCGTCTCGGTCAGCTCGAAGCGGAGGTTCAGGACATCGAGGGTGGGATAGACCAGATTGAACGCGTTCCGCCAGAGCGACTCGAAGAGCCGGATCATGTCCTGGAGGAAGAATGAGATGCCGATCGCGGAGATGAGGGGAATCAGCCGGGGAGCGTTGCGCAGCGGACGGTAGGCGACCCGCTCGACCGCGACGGCGAGCAGCCCGCTGCCGGCCATGCCGGCGAGCAGGACCAGGATGAGGACGACCGGCCAGGGGAGACCCTCGAGGAGCCCGACGCTCTTGAGCCCGAGCATGACCTCGACCCCGACGAAGGCACCCACGATGAAGATCTCGGAGTGGGCGAAGTTAATGAACTCGAGGACGCCGTACACCATCGTGTAGCCTAGCGCGATCAGGGCGTACATGAAGCCGAGGATGATGCCGTCGAGCAGAACTTGCGGAAAGATGCCGATCAGAAGTTCGACGTCCATGCGCTATGCACAAGTCGGCCTGAGAGGGCGGGGTGGATCGGGGGACCCCATCCGGGACCTGTCGTCTCTTTCAGGTCCCGGATGGGGTCCCCCGACCCACCTCGCCCCCTCGGACCGAGCCTACTTCTTGGCTGCGGCGGGGGCGGCGATGGTCAGTTGCTTGACGATCTTGTTGTCGCCCCACTTTCCGGGGTCTTCGTTGGCGACCTGCAGCACGAAGTAGAGCGCCTTCTTCCGGTCGCCCTTCGCGTCGAACTCGATGTCGCCGGTGATGCCGTTGGGGAGCTTGGCCTTGCGGACCGCGGTCGCTACGTCCTCGCGGCTCGGCACCTTGCCGCCCTTCGCGGCGGCTTCGATGGCCTTGATCGCGATCGTGGCCGCGTCGTACGCCTCGGCCGCGTACGGCTCGGGGTTCTTGCCGAACTTCTTCTTGAACTCCTCCGAGAATGCCTTGGCCTTGGGCAGTGCCGACGCCGGCCCGGCGGCCGAGGTGTAGTGCATTCCGACCACGGCCTTGCCGGCGATCTTCGTCAGGTCGGATGAGTCCATCCCGTCGGGGCCGAGAAATTTCCCCTTCACGCCCTTCTCGCGCGCCTGCTTGAAGAACGGCGCCCCCTGATCGTAGATGCCGCCGAAGTAGATGACGTCGGGATTCTTCGCCTTCATCGGGGTGATGATGGGATCGAAGTTTGACTTTTCTTCTGTGCCCTCGAAGCCGAGGACCTTGAGGCCCTTCTTCTCGGCATCGGCCTTGAAGAACTCGGCCACGCCCTGACCGTACGGCGTCTTGTCGTGGATGATGTACACCGACTTCGCCTTCATCGTGGCGTGCGCGAATTCCGAGCCGACGACGCCCTGGATGTCGTCGCGCCCGCACACGCGGTTGACGTTCGGGTAGCCGCGGTCGGTGACGACCGGGTTCGTGTTCGCCGGCGAGATCATCACGAGTGAGACTTCCTTGTAGACCTCCGAGGAGGGAATCGCCACGCCCGAGTTGAGGTGACCGATGATGGCGAGGATGTCCTTGTCGGCGATGATGTTCTTCGAGTTCGCCACGCCCACGTCGGGCTTGGCCTGATCGTCGAAGGGAACAAAGTCGACCTTGAACCCTTGTTTCTCGAGGGTCCCCTTCATCCTTTCGATGGCGAGCTGCGCGCCGAGCTTGATGCCCTCGCCGAGGGCCGCCTGACCGCCGCTGAGAGGGCTCTGGGTGGCGATCTTGATCGTGCCCTTGCCGGCTTGCGCCTGCAGCTCGGACGCCGGAGCCAACGCCACGGCCAGAACCGCGAGGAGCGCAAGAACGAGGCGGACCCTGTGATGGATCATCGGTGCCCTCCTTAGAGTTCGGTCAGGTGATGCGTGCAGTCGGCGCGGCGGCATTATAGCGGCCCGCGCCGGGTCAAGTCACGCGCCGCGCGGATCGCCGCGAGGAACTCGCGCGAGGGATCCATCAGCTTCGGCGCCGTACCATCTCGACGTTGCTGACGCGCCCCTCGAGAAACGCCGCATCGTCCATGAGCTTCAGGTGGAACGGGATAGAGGTCTTGACGCCTTCGAGCACGGTCTCGCGCAGTGCGCGGCGCATGCGATCGATCGCCTCGGCGCGGTCCGCGCCGCGCACGATGATCTTGGCCAGCAGCGAATCGTAGAAGGGCGGTACCGCGTAGGGCGCCATCAGATGGCTGTCCACCCGCACGTTGAAGCCGCCGGGGGGCACCCACGCGGTCACGCGGCCCGCGCTCGGGGCGAAGGTCTCGGGATCCTCCGCGTTGATCCGGCACTCCATCGCGTGCCCGTCGAACCGCACCGTGTTCTGCCGATAGCCGAGCGACTCGCCGCCGGCGATCCGGATCTGCTCGCGCACGAGGTCGATGCCGGTGATCATCTCGGTCACCGGGTGCTCGACCTGGATCCGCGCATTCATCTCGATGAAGTAAAAGTGACCCTTGGCGTCGACGATGAACTCGACCGTGCCCGCGTTGACGTAGTTGACGGCCGCGGCGACGGTGAGGGCGGCCCGGCGCAGACCGTCGCGCGTCTCGGCGGGCAGCAGCGGCGCCGGTGATTCTTCGACGAGCTTCTGGTGGCGCCGCTGGACCGAGCAGTCGCGCTCACCCAGGTGGACCCGGAGGCCGTTCCGGTCCCCGAGCACCTGGACTTCGACGTGGCGCGCGTTCTCGATGAACTTCTCGCAGTAGACCTCCGACGAGTCGAACGCGGCGCCGGCTTCGGACTGGCAGGCGTCGAACGCCTGGACAACTTCGGCCCGCTCCTTGACGATGCGCATCCCACGCCCGCCGCCGCCGGCCGCGGCCTTGAAGATGAGCGGGTAGCCGATCCGTTCCGCGACCTCGAGCGCCTCGGCCGAGTCCTTCAGCGCGACCTCACTGCCCGGAACGACGGGCACGCCCGCCTGCATCGCGATCTGGCGCGCCTGCGCCTTGTCGCCCATGAGACGGATCGCTTCGGGCGACGGCCCGATGAACGTGATCGAGCATGCCCGGCACACCTCGGCGAATGCGGGGTTCTCGGCGAGGAATCCGTAGCCCGGGTGAATCGCCTCGCTGTCGGTGACCGCAGCGGCGGAGATGATGGCCGGGATGTTGAGATATGAGAGCCGCGCGGCGTCGGGCCCGACGCAGATCGTCTCGTCGCCGCCATCAGCTGCCGAGGACGCGGCGCCAATGAGATTCGAGCTCGGTGAGGCGTAGGCCGTAGATGCGCGGCACGGCCTCAGCGATTGCCTCGCCGGCGCCCAGTCGCGCCAGGAGCTCCCGCAAAGACTCGATCCCGCCACGCTCGAGGAGATCGCGCACGATCCAGAGCGCGATGTCGTAGCCGGAGCGGGCACGCAGAGGATCGGGCTCGCCAGCCAGCGCTTCCACGCCCGCCAGCGTCAGGCCTCCGGGGATCTGGAGCATCGGGTCCGAGGTGGCGCCCTCGAGGACCTGCGCCAGCCCTTCGTGGAGCCAGCGCGGCGCCCGACCGCGGGAGAGGTCGTGAATGGCGGCGTGAGCGTACTCGTGCACAACCAATCGTTCGACCTCGCGCGCCGGCGGTAGGATCGGGCCGATCGGAAGCCGAATCTTCCCGTCGAAGAGGCCGGAGGCCCACGAATGGGCGCGAGTCACATCCCGAAACTCGTGGTGCTCGTACAGCACGACCGTCGTTCGCTGCTGCGGGGCGTAGGCGAGCATCCGTCCGACGCGCTCCGCGGCAGCCTCGAGGTGAGCGATGATCACGCGACGCGCTTCGGGATCGCGGGCGTCGCGGTACTTCACGACGAAGCGCGGCGTGACGTCGCGCTGGAATCCGGCCTCGGCCCGCTGCTCGCGCTCGACCTTCTCCAGGAACCGCCGCGCGGCCGCGTGGGTGGGCTCACGCTCGAGCACCGCTCTGAGATTCATTATCGCCGGCCCGGGGTCGTCGCGGCGATCGTGCAGATGGGCGAGCAGGAGGCGGACGTCCGGGTCGTACTCCGCGCGCACGGCCCGCTCGAGCGGCGCGAACGCGTCGTCGGGCCGCCCCGCGTGGACAGCGGCGAGCCCCAACCCCTTCAGGAGCGCGGGGTCGTCCGGCGTCTCGGTCAGCCCCTGGCGGAACAGCAACGCGGCTTCATCCGGTCGCCCCTCCCGGAGCGCATGCCATCCCCATCCCTCGAAGCAGTGGACGACGTCCTGGCGCCGTGTTGCGCTCCCCGGGTCGTCTGCCGCGGCGTGACTGAACTTTTCGCACGCCCGAGGGAACTGGCCGGTGGCGTACAGACGGATGGCCTCCTCGGCGAGCACGCGCGCATCCCGGGCCCGGGCGGAAGCAAACACGACGGTTCGCCCGGCGTCGACGGGCTCGTGGCGGCGCCCTTCCCGCCAGCCAAGGAGCAGAGTCGCCACGCCGAGTGCCGTCGCAGCGAGAGCCAGGAGCCGGACGTTGCGGGAGGACACCACGCCCGTGCTCAGCGGGCGGGGTCGATCAGGAACAGGGATTGACCGAACTCGACGGGGTGCGCGTTCTCGACGAAGATCTTCACGATCCGGCCCGCCACCTTCGACTCGATCTCGTTCATGAGCTTCATCGCCTCGATGATGCAGAGGATCTGTCCTTCCTTCACGAGATCGCCTTCGCCCGCGTACGGCTCCGCCGTCGGCGACGACGCCCGGTAGAAGGTCCCGACCATCGGCGCCTCGATGGTGACCATCGGGGAGGACTCCGCCTCGGCCGGGAGGGGCGCCGCCGGTCGCTCGACCGCCGCCGGTGCGGTCGCCGGCGCCGAGCCGCCGCCGCGCTGCAGACGCACGCGGATCTCGCCGACCGCCGCCTCGATCTCGGACAGCCCGAGCTCGGATAGGAGCGCGCCGAGCCGCCGCGCGAGCTCGAGAACCGCACCGTCGCGTTGGCCGCGCTGCCGGCGTCTGATCGGCATCAGCTGCCCGCTACCGCGACGCGGCCGAGATACTCGCCGGTCCGGGTGTCCACCTTGACGACGTCGCCCTCGTTCAGGAACAGCGGGACGTGGACGACGGCGCCTGTCTCGAGGGTCGCGGGTTTCGTCCCGCCCTGTGCCGTGTCGCCGCGCACGCCCGGGTCGGTGTGGGCAATCGCGAGCTCGACGAAATTAGGCAACTCGACCGCCACGGGCGCGCCTCCGACGTAGAGAACGTCGACCTCGGCGTTCTCCTGCAGGTACTCGCGCGCGTCGCCGATCTCGTCGGCGGACAGGGAGACCTGCTCGTACGTCTCCATGTCCATGAAGTGGTAGCGGTCGTCGCGGTAGAGGAACTGCATGTGCTTGTCTTCGAAATCGACGAGCTCCACCTTTTCGCCCGAGCGGAAGGTGTTGTCGATGACCTTGCCGAGCTTCATGTGCTTGAGCTTCGTCCGGACAAACGCGCCGCCCTTGCCGGGCTTGACGTGCTGAAAGTCGACGATCGTGTAGGGATGGCCGTCGAAGACGATCCGGAGCCCCTTCTTGAACTCGGCCGTTGAGACCTGCATCGCGCTTAGCCCTTCCGTCGTTGACGGGCGCGGAGCGCACTCTCCAGCCGATCGCGCGCCTCTCGATGATCCGGATCCTTCCGCACGATGCGAGTGAACACCTGCACGGCCTCCTCGACGCAGCCCTGCTCGAGGCAGAGCGACCCGAAGGTGACCGTTGCGAACGTGTCGTCGCGTAGCAGCCGGGCGACGCCCGAGGCGTCGCCGGACGGCGGCGCGGCCGCGCGCAGCAGCGAGAGTAGCGCGCGCGATTCGCGATCCCCGGGATCGAGGTCCGCCGCCGCTTCCAGATGCTTCACCGCCTCGTCGATGTGGCCGAGTCGTCGATGAACTTCCGCCGACAGGAGGTGGCACTGGAGGTCCTTGGGGCTCACCTCGAGGATGGCGTTGAGCTCGACCAGAGCCTTGGCGAGCTGCTCGTCGGCCGCGAGCGCCTTCGCCAGGATGAGCCGGGCCGTGGTGTAGTGCGGATAGCGCGCGAGCCCGTCGCGGCAGAGCGCCACTGCATCGCGTGTCCGCCCGGCCTTGCGGTAGAGATCCGCGAGCTGCGCGAAGGCGAGCGAGGTGGGATCGCGTGCCAGCCGCTCCTCATGACGGCGGATGGCGCCGACGATCGCCTGATCGTTCACGGGCATCGCAAGCCCGTTATACGGAGCGCTCGTTTGCGTTGTCAACCCCACCTCGGGCGTCACGATCCGAGGGACGCGATGACCGCGCGGACGTCGGCGGCCGGGACGTCGTAAACCAGACGGAACGCGCCGATCTTGGGCGCCAGCACGAAGGGGACGCGGCCGTCCTTCGACTTCTTGTCGCGGGCGATCGCCCCCACGACGGGCTCCACGTCGATCGCGGCGGCACGGACGGGGAGCCCGAGCGCTTCCAGCAGCCGTTCCTGCCGCGCGACCGTCTCGTCGCCGGCGACGCCGAGCCGCCGTGCGAGGCGCGCCTCGGCGACGATGCCCAGCGAGACCGCCTCGCCGTGGGCGAAGCGCGCGTACCCCGTGACGGCCTCGAGCGCGTGGCCGATGGTGTGACCGTAGTTGAGTACGTGACGCAGCTCGGCCTCCCGCTCGTCGCGCTCGACGACGGAGGCCTTGAGGCGACACGACCCTCCGATGATCCGCTCGAGCACGCCGAGCTCGCGGGCCAGAAGCGGCTCCACGTCGCGCTCGAGCTCCGCGAAGTACTCGGCCTCCAGCACGATCCCGTGCTTAGCGATCTCGGCAAGCCCGGAGCGAAACTCGCGCTCGGGCAGGGTCCGCGCGACGGCCGGATCGACGAGGACGAGCCGCGGCTGGTGGAACGCGCCGATGAGGTTCTTCGCCAGGGGATGGTCGATCGCCGTCTTGCCACCGATCGAAGCGTCGACCTGGGCCAGCACCGTCGTGGGGAGCTGCACGAAGTTGATCCCGCGCATGTACGTCGCGGCGGCGAAACCGGCCACGTCACCGACGGCGCCGCCCCCCAGCGCGAGCACGGTCGAGGTCCGGTCCAGACCCGCCGCCAGCAACTCGTTCCAGCAGTGCTGGGCGATCGCGAGGGTCTTCGCCCCCTCGCCCTCCGGCACCTCGATCGTGGCGACCGTGAAACCGGCCGACTCGAGGCTCGCCATCACCGTCTTGCCGTAGAGACGCGCGACGGCGCCGTCGCTGACCAGAGCGGCGCGGGCCCCGACGGACAGCTCGCGCAGCCGCGGGCCGACGGTCGCGAGCGCGCCGGAGGCGACGACGATGCGATACGACCGGGTTCCGAGACTGACGTCGACGTTCATCGGGATTCCTCGGCGGCCCGCCCCTGACGGCGGCCTACCGACGCAGTAAGGCTACCAGGTTTTCAGGCTGGAGTGCTGGCGGCGCGCCAGGTCCTCGTTGATGTTGACCCTCCGTCAGCGGCAGACGTGCGGGAATGCCGTCGATGACGGCGACCAGGGCCTCACCGTGGGACTCGCCCGCGGTGAGAACGCGGAACAGCCCGGTCATCGCTACTTCTTCTGGGTCGCGGGTAGGACCTGGGCCGTCTCGGTCCTCAGAACCGACGGAGTGATGAAGATGACCAGCTCCTTGCCCTCGCTGTTGGAAGAGCTGGTCTTGAACAGCCAGCCGAGAACCGGGATGTCGCCGAAGAGCGGGACCTTCCGCGTCTGTTCCTGGTCCGTGTTTTTCGTTACGCCGCCGATGACGAGTCGATCGCCCTCTCTGACCAGGACCTCGGTCTGGGCGCGACGCTTGTCGATGGCGGGCACGCCGCTGGTGACCACACCGCGCGCGTTGTTCTCGACGATGACCTTCATCTTGATCTTGTTGAAGTCGCCTTCCCTGATGACCGTCGGGACCACGTCGAGCCTCAGGGCGGCTTCCTTGAACTGGACCTGCGTGCCGGCCGAGCTGACCGTCGCGTACGGGATTTCTTCGCCGAGCGAGAT
>QHSV01000181.1 GCA_003221655.1 Candidatus Rokuibacteriota bacterium | reverse complement strand
GGAGTCTGGCATAGCCCGGACGCGGGCAAGTCGTGGGTCCGTCATCGCGCCCCGTTTCCGCTGAACAGCCGGATCCAGGCACTGGTTCCCCTCCCGGGCGAGTCCCGCGGCCTTCTGGCCGCTGGGGACACCGGGCTGTTCGCGAGCCACGACGGCGGCGCCTCCTGGGCGCGCATCGGCGCCGCCGGGGACCTGCCGACGATCTGGTCGCTGGCCGTCGATCCGGCCGATCCCCGGACACTGTTCGCGGGGATGCGGCCGGCCGCGGTCTATCGCTCCCGCGACGGCGGATGGCGCTGGGAGCGCCTCGACGTCGCCGTCGCGACCGAATGCGCCATCGGGAAGCCGTTCGTGACCCGCGTGCTGGTCGACCCGGATGACCGGCGCATCGTGTGGGCCGGCGTCGAGATCGACGGCGTCTTCCGCAGCCTCGACGGCGGCGACACGTGGATGAAGGTCGTCCGCGGGCTGACCGATCTCGACGTCCACGACATGGCCATCGCGCGCACGAGCCCCCAACGCGTGTTCGTGAGCACGAACGGCGAGGTGTTCTGGAGCGCCGATCGGGGCGAGACGTGGACGCCGATCGGTGTGAAGACCCGGTGGCCGTTGCCCTACGCGCGCGGCATCGCGGTGAAGCCCGACGATCCGCGCGTCCTGTTCGCCGGGTGCGGCGAGACCACAACTGGAGAAACGGGCGGCGTGCTCCGCTCGAGCGATGGCGGGCAAACCTGGCGGAACCTACCCCTGCCCGTCCGGCCCAACGCCACCGTGTGGGGCCTCGCGACGCATCCCGCCGACGCTGCCCGAATCGTGGCCTGGAGTCTGTTCGGCGAGGTCTACGTCAGCGAGGACGCCGGCGAGTCCTGGCGCAAGATCGCCCGCGAGTTCGGCGAGATCCGCACCGCAGCCTGGCTGCCGGCGTGATTCGGCCGCCACGGTCCTGAGGCCGCATGCTCAGAGGGACAAGGCGGTGCTCGCTGTGCTCATCGTGGTCTCGGGGGCGCTGATGGCCTCGCCGGCGCGCGCCGCCACCTTCGTCTACGTCGGCAACACCGAATACCCCATGGGCAAGAATCCGAACTGGATCGAGATCATCGATCTTCCGTGAGACAGGAGGCGACGATGGCAAGGATCGAGCCGCTGGGCATCCACGAGGTCGACAGCGAGATCCGGCACCTGTGTGAGGAGGCCGAGCGCCAGTCCGGCACTTCGGCGAGCACGCGCACCTACGCGAGGAATCCCGTCGTGGTGAAGGCGCTCGCCGCCTTCCGCGCCACCCTCGTGCGCGAGGGCACGATCGACCCGGCGCTTCGCGAGCTCGTGCGGCTGAAGATCGCCGCCCTCAACGCCTGCCGCTACTGACTCACCGTGCGCTATGCCGGGGCCCGGCATGCGGGGGTGACGGAAGCGAAGGTCGCGGCGATCGACGACGAACACTCGGACCTCCTGAGCCCGCGCGAACGGGCCGCGATCCGGTTCGCCGAGAAGCTCGCGGTCGACCACCGCAAGGTCGACGACGCGTTCTGGTCCGAGATGCGCAGTCACTTCTCGGAGGCCGAGATCGTTGAGCTGGTCGCCCACGCGACGCTCTACATCGGCTTCGGCCGGTTCAACGAGATCGTCGGGGTAGATCCGGCGTAGCGGTGGCCATTCGCGGCTTACATATAAGAGGAGCCTCGCATGCAGTTCGGATTGTTCATGATGCCGCTACATCCGCCCCATCGCGCATTTGCCGACGGATACGATCGGGACGTCGATCAGATCGTCCTGGCTGATCAGCTCGGTTTTCATGAAGCCTGGGTTGGCGAGCACCTGACGGAACGCTGGGAGAACGCGCCGGCCCCCGACTTGCTCCTCGCCCAAGCCCTGGCGTTGACCAAGAACGTGAGGCTCGGAACCGGCGTGACGCTTCTGGCGCTTCACAACCCCGTGTACCTCGCGCACCGCCTGGCCATGCTCGACCACATGGCCCGCGGTCGCTTTCAGTGGGGGATCGGCGGGGGTGGAATCCCGACCGATTTGTCGCTGTTCGGTCTCGACCACACGAACCCCGCGGCGGTGCGCGGCCGCTCCGCCGAAGTTCTGGACGTCGTGCTCAAGCTCTGGGCGTCGCAAGGCCGGTTTACGTACCATGGCAAGTTCTTCGACATCGATACGCCCGTGCTCGACCCCGTGAAAGACCGCGGGTACTACATGAAGCCTTACCAGCAGCCCCATCCGCCCATCGCGGTGGCGGCCAGCACTCCCAACTCGGGCTCGATGCGGATGGCGGGAGAGCGCGGCTGGATTCCGATGTCAAGCTCGCTCCTGTCTCGATCGTATCTCAGTGATCACTGGCGCCTGGTCGAAGCCGGCGCCGCGGGGGCCGGACGACAGGCGAACCGGAGTCAGTGGCGTATCGCGCGCGACGTGCTCGTCGCGCCGACGTCGGCGGTGGCCCGCGAGCGAGCGCGAGCGGTCCTCGGACGGAACTACGTGCAGCATCAGTACCCGAATCGCGTCGGCACGGCGCAGATGGCGTTGACCAAGCTGGAGCCCTCCATGTCCGACGAGGCGGTGACGGTCGACTACTTGATGGAGAACGTGTGGATCGTCGGCGACCCGGCGGAATGCGTGGACAAGATCCAGCAGCTCTACGACGAGAGCGGCGGCTTCGGCGCGCTGCTATCGATCACCACGGACTCCGACGATGCCGGATGGGACCACGAAAGCTTGCGTCTCTTGATGGACCGCGTGGCGCCTCGGGTCGCTCACCTGGGCTGACAAAAGGAGAGAAGCGATGACACCGACCTACCGGTACGACCACATGCACCTGCGCAGCCGAGACGTCCAGAAGACGGCCCAATACTACCACCAGGTGTTCGGCGCCAAGATCCTCGAGTCCATCCAATCGGACGGCAAGCCCCGCACCGATCTCGATCTGAACGGGCTGACGATCTTCATCGCCCCGGTGTCGCCGGATGCCGCGATCCCGTCCGCCCCGACCGAACCCTACGTCGGTCTGGACCACTTCGGGCTGCGCGTGGAGAACATGGACGAGGCCGTGGCCGAGCTCAAGCGTCGGGGCGCCAGCTTCAAGATGGAGCCACGCACCATCCGTCCGGGCGTCAGGATCGCCTTCGTCGAGGCGCCCGACAACGTCCGCATCGAGCTTCTCGAGCGGAGCTAGACTCGGGCCGCTCGCCCCCTAGAGGGATTGATGATCTACATGGTGGAGATGGCGCTGCTCGACACCGCCCGGCGCACCGAGTGGGATGCCTGGTACGTCACCCACCAACATCTGCTCCTTGCCATCCCAGGGTTCCGCGCCAGTCAGCGCTTCGAGTCGATTCACGCCGCGGAATCGCCCTTCGTGGCGCTCCATGAGGTCGACGGGCCGGAGATTTTCACCGGGCCACGCTATCGCGCCAGGGCGGGTCCGAGCAACACGGGCGAGTGGCAGGCGAAGATGGGCAACTGGCATCGCAACCTGTTCGACGGCCTGGACCATACCCCTGACGTGTCATTGGACGCGCGTCTGCTGGTCGTCGAAGCCGACGGCGGCTCGGCGTTGCCGGATCGCGTGTCAGTGGAGTGGATGAAGGCCGTCGGGCTGGATCGCAGTGTGCAACGACGCGGGCTCGCGGTCGTGCCGTCGGCAACGGGAGATGGGCTCGCCGGCACGCGTGGCGTCCGCGTGCTCAAGCCGATTGGGCCACGGCTGCGCCGCGAGGCCTGACCCTTCAGCTAGAAGGAGACGGCATGACCCGAGTGATCCTCCTCGCTGTGCTCGTCATGATGCTGGGGGTGCCGTCGGGCATGGGACCGGCGACATCCACGCCGGCCGAGAAGCGCTGGTCGTCAGAATCCTCCCGCGATCTGGGGGAGGAGGAACACCTCGCTGTCGGGACCGATCGGTTCCAGAAGAGTGTCCTGGAAGATCTGGCCGTCGATGGCCACGGCCACGCCGGTCTCGAGATGGGGACCGATCGCCGGGTGTAGCTCGGTGAGCTGCTGGTAGAGCTGCTTCACGGACGTCGCCGAGAGCTCGAACTCGGCGACGCCCCCCGTGAGCTGCGCGAGGTTGCCGACCAGCACCACGCGTGGCATGCGTCCGTCAGACCTTGTTGAGGCCGCGCTCCTTGAGCGCCTTGAGCACTTTGGGCGGCGACATCGGCAGCTCCGTGAAGCGGATCCCCGTCGCAGCTTCCATCGCGTTGGCGATCGCGCCGAGCGGCGGGACGATGGGCGTCTCGCCGACCCCGCGCACGCCGTAGGGATGCTTCGGGTTCGCGACCTCGACGAGGATCGCGTCGATCATCGGAACGTCGGAGGCCACTGGCATGCGGTAGTCGAGGAAGCCCGCGTTCTGCAGCTTGCCGTCGGCGCCGTAGATGTACTCCTCGTTCAGGGCCCAGCCGATGCCCTGCACCGCCCCACCCTGGAACTGTCCCTCGACGTAACTCGGGTGGATGGCCCGGCCGGCGTCCTGGGCGACGGTGTATTTCAGAATCGTCACGCGCCCGGTCTCGGGATCGACCTCGAGATCGACGAGGTGCGTGCCCAGGCTCGGCCCCGCGCCCTGGGCATTGATGCGGCCGTAGCCCCCGATGGGCCCGCCGGTCTTGCCGGCCACCTTGGCGAAGTCCGCGATCGACATCGGCTTGACCTTCTCGGCGGCCGCGCCGAGGGCCTTCACCTGTCCGCCGGCGAACTCGACCTGGTCGGGCTTGAGATCCCACAGCTTGCACGCGCGCGCGCACAGCTCGGTCTTGATCTGCTTCGCGGCCTCCACGATCGCCATGGAACCCGAGAAGGCGGAGCGGCTGCCCCCGGTGAGGAAGTTGAAACCGAGCGAGCCGGTATCGCCGATGATCGGGCGCACCTTGTCGTACGGGACCCCCAGCTCGTCGGCCGCGACCATGGCGAGCGAGGCGCGCAGACCGCCGATGTCGGGCGTGCCGGCCATCAACGACACCGTGCCGTCCTCGTTCACCGTGAGCGACGCGCTGGTCTCGCCGCCGATGTTGAACCAGAAGCCCGAGGCCACGCCGCGTCCCTGCCACTTCCGGAGCGGCGCGTTCCAGTGCTCGGTCTTCTTGATGGCGTTGAGCGTTTCCTCCATCCCGATGGGCCCGAGCTTCGGGCCATAGGCCGCCTTCGTGCCCTCGCGCGCCGCGTTCTGCATGCGGAGATCGATCGGATCGATGTCGAGCTTCTTGGCGATCTCGTCGACGACGCTTTCGACGGCGAACTCCGAGATCGGGGCGCCGGGCGCCCGGTAGGCCGCCACCTTCGGGCGGTTCGAGACGACGTCGTAGCCGATGACCTTGACGTTTTCGATGTCGTAGGGCGCGTACGCGCACATGACACCGGGCTGCACCGGTGAGCCCTGGAAGGCGCCCGCCTGGTATTTCAGCTCGGCAAAACCGGCGACGAACTTCCCCTCCTTCGTCGCGCCCATCTTGACCCGCACCGTGGCGCCGGATGTCGGCCCCGAGGCCTTGAAGACTTCCTCGCGGGACATGACCATCTTCACCGGACGCTTGGCCTTGCGTGAGAGCGCGATGGCGAGCGGCTCCAGATAGACAACCGTCTTGCCGCCGAAGCCGCCACCGATCTCTGACGCCGTGACCCTGATGCGCCCGATGTCGAGGCCGAGGAGCCGCGCGCAGTGGGCCCGAACGATGAAGTGGCCCTGCGTCGAACACCAGAGCTCGGTCGCCCCGTCCTCGGACACGCTGGCCAGCGCCGCGTGCGGCTCGATGTAGCCCTGATGGACGGGCGCGGTCTTGAATTCTCGTTCGACGATGACATCGGCCTTCTGGAAGCCGGCCTCGACATCACCCAGAACGATCTCGACGCGCTTGGCGATATTGGAGGGCTGCTCGGGCTTGGGCTCGACGCCGGCGGTGAACAGGTCGTCGTGCAGGAGCGGGGCGTCGGGCCGCATGGCCTCGACGACGTCGATCACGTGCGGGAGCACCTCGTACTTCACGTCGATGAGCTTCAGCGCGCGCCGGGCGATCGCCACGCTCGTCGCGGCCACCGCCGCGACCGCGTGGCCCTCGTAGAGCGCCTTCTCGCGCGCCATGACGTTCCGCACCACATCCTTGTAGTTCATCATCATCTCGCCGGCCGGGATGAACTCCGACGACTGGTCGGCGAAATCGTCTCGGGTGATCACGGCCTTGACGCCGGGCAGCGCCTCGGCCTTCGCCGTATCGATCGAGAGGATGCGCGCGTGGGGGTGCGGGCTCCGCAGCACCCGCCCGATCAGCTGGCCCGGCAGGTTGAAGTCGGCGCCGAAGCGGGCGCGACCCGTCACCTTGTCGACGCCGTCGGGGCGAATCGTGCGGGTTCCGACGTACGTCTGCGACTGCCCGTTCGCCATCGTCTCGGCCATGGCTATCCCTTTCTCATCGTCACGGCGGCATCCATCACCGCGCTCACGATCTTGTCGTATCCCGTGCACCGGCAGAGGTTGCCGGCCAGCCAGTAGCGGATCTCGTGCTCGGTCGGGTCGGGTGTCCGCTCGAGCAGGGCCTTGCTGGCCACGAGGAAGCCCGGCGTGCAGATGCCGCATTGCAGCGCCGCGTGCTCCAGAAAACGTTGCTGCAGTGGATGGAGCTTCTCTCCCTTGGCCATGCCCTCGATCGTCTCGACGCGCCGCCCACCGACCTCGCAGCCCAGCACGAGGCACGAGCAGACGAGCCGGCCGTCCAGCATGACGCTGCAGGCGCCGCAGTCACCGGAGGCGCAGCCTTCCTTGCTCCCGGTCAGATGGAGCGTGTCGCGGAGCACGTCGAGCAGCGTCTCCTCCGTCTCGCAGAGGAACTCGATCTCGTCCCCGTTCACCGTCGTCTCGATGTGATGCTTGGCCATCAGTTCGCCCTCGCTCGATCCAGCGCGATCAGCGCCGCCCGGCGCGTCAACACGCCCGCGACGTCGATGCGGAACTCCGTGGTCCCTCGCTTGTCGTCGATCGGCTGGCAGGCCGCCCGCGCCGCCGTTTCGAGTCGTTGCTGCGCGGCCGCGTCGAGACGGCTCCCCACGATGGCCCGAGCCGCCTCCGGGACCAGCAACACCCGTGCGGCCACCGCGCCCAGCGACACGCGTGCCGCCGTGATCGTACCGGCGCCGTCGATCGTCACGCTCACGCCCGCGCCCACCACGGCGATGTCCATTTCGGTGCGCGGGATGAAACGCAGGTAGGCATCGCTCGAGCGCGGCGGTCGCGGCGGCAAGAGGAAGGAGACGAGGATCTCGCCCTTGCGCAGGGCGAGCTTGCGGGGTCCGAGCATGACGTCCTCGACCGGAAGGTCACGCTTGCCCTGTGGGCCGGCCAGGGTGGCGACGGCCCCCGCGGCGATGAGCGCGGGCACGCTGTCGGCCGCCGGCGAGCCGTTGCACAGGTTGCCTCCCAGGGTGGCGCGTCCCTGGACCTGCGTCGAGCCGATGAGGTTCGCGGCCTCGACCACGCCCGGCCACGCCTGCTTGAGCCGGGCGTGCTCCTTGAGCTCCGCCCCCGTAACGGCTGCGCCGATGCGCCAGCCGCCCTGTTCCTCGGTGACGGCGCGAGTCTCGGCGATCTTCTTGATGTCGACGATCAGCTCAGGGTCGACGATGTCGGCGCGCATCTGGACCAGGAGGTCGGTGCCCCCGGCCAGCACCCGCGCCTCGCCCGTTGCGCCCGCGAGCAGGGCTACCGCCCCCTCCAACGACTCCGGTGCCTCGTATCGCATATGTGCTGGTCTCGCCTTTCGTGGTCTGACTCGACCTTGATGATGCGTGCGGAAGCAGCATCGACCATGCCTCCCCTCGTGTCAACGCCCCCCGGTCGACCCCGCCTCAGATACGCTCGAGGATGACGAGCGGAATCTCACGCGCCGTCCGCTTCTGGTACTCGTCGTACGGCGGCCAGATCGCGGTCATCGTCTTCCACAGCGCCGGCTTCTCCGCCGCGGTGGCGGGGCGCGCGCGGGCGCTGAAACGGTCCGCCATGACCTGCACCTGCACGACCGGCTGCGCGACCAGGTTCTCATACCAGCCCGGATGCGTCGGCGCGCCGCCACGCGAGGCCACGACGAGGTAGCGGTCGCCGGCTCGGCCGTAGATCAGCGGCGTCGTGCGTGACTGGCCGGAGCGCCGGCCCGTCGTCGTCAGGAGCAGCGTCGTGACGCCCTCCCAGATGTGTCCGTCCCGTCCGCCGGTCTCGATGTAGCGGCGCGCGTGCTCCTGTTGCCAGCCGGGCGGCCGGCCTCCGGGTCCGGGTCGTGCTGTCGCCATGATCTCCTCGCTGTTCGCGCCGCAGGCCGTCGCGGGGCTGGGGCCCCGCCGGCCGAGGCGCGACTCTGAACAGGGTGGACGGCTTACTTGACCGACTCCGGCGCCACCGCGCGTCCGAGGCGTGCGGCCTCGTAGATCGCCAGCGGCACCTGGAGGATGTGCTTCGCGGCCTGGACGTCCTGCGCCGGCTGGCGCCCGGCGAGCAGGCCGTCGACGAAATCCACGGCCGCCCCATCGAAGCCGAGACGCCAGTCGGCCGGCACCTGATAGCTGACGGTCTCCGCGCCGCGGATCACGACCACGGCGGGCAGGTCCAGCATCTCGCCGGTGCACCGGGTCACCCAGATGATGCCGCGGCTTCCGTGGATCTCGAAGAACTCGTCAGCGTGATAGTAGCGGGAACGGATGGTCATCTCGGGGGCATAGGTGTAATCGATGACGCCCAGGCAATCGCGGCCCTTGAAGCGCCACATGGCCGCGGCCGGCGTTTCCATGAGGAGGTCGTTGCCCCGAGTCACGATGGCGGAGATGTCGCCGATCTCGCCGATCCAGTACGCGGCGGTGGCGTACTTGTGCACGCCGTCGTCGTAGAGCGGGCCGCCCGGATTCCGCCCGGGATCGCGGCGCCACACCAGGGCGTCGGGCTCGAGCGCCATCGCCTGCCCCGTGATGTGCTGGGCGCGCGTGGTGTGGATGCGCACCAGCGACGGCTCGCCGATGGCGCCGGCGTCGAGCAGCTCCTTGGCTTTCACGATGGGCGGGTAGTAGAGGAAGTTCTCGGTGACGCGGAACATCGTCCGCGCCCGGGCCACGGCGGCTGCGATGCGGTCGGCTTCGGCGATGGTAGTCGCGAGCGGCTTCTGACACGAGACGTGCTTGCCCGCCTCGAGGGCCGCCACGATCTGGTCGGCGTGGAGCCAGGTCGGCGTGAGGAGCTCCACCGCGTCGACCGAGGCGTCGTCGAGCACCTGCGCGAAGTCCGAGTACACGCGGGGCGAGATGCCCCACTCCCGGGCGCGGCGCTTCGCCCGCTCGGGCTCGGTGTCGCACAGGGCCGCCACGTTGCACCGCGGGTGCTGCAGATATCCGGGCGCGTTGAGCTGAGAGATGTTGCCGCAGCCGACGATCGCCAAACGTACCCGGTCGAGGAGGCGGCTCACCACGCGACTGTAGCGTGAGGGCGTGTAGGGAGCAAGACGATGCCTCGGCAGCGCACTCAGCCATCGGCGCACCTCCGTGGTCACGGTCACGACGACGATCCCGTAGAGGCGGAAGGAGTCCATGGGTGGAAGCTCACTTGCGGGCAAGGGTCGTTCGGCAGAAGATGGCG
>QHSV01000180.1 GCA_003221655.1 Candidatus Rokuibacteriota bacterium | reverse complement strand
CAAGGTCGCGCTGTTCGCGCGGTCGTTCGAGACGGAGCCGGATGGGTTCGAACTGGAACGCCAGGTCGTAGCCGAAGGCGCCATAGAGGCCGAGGTGCGGCTCCTCGGGGTGATGGAAGAGCGCGCCGAGCGCGCGCAGGAGGGAGAACACCGACGGCTGCCGACTGCGCTCCTCTTCGGCGAATCGACCGCCGGGCGCGCGAATCACGCCGTCCAGCACCTCCTCGGTGGCCGACACCCGCTCGACCGCGTCGAGCGCGCGGAGCGCCCCGGCGATCGGGGACAGAAGGACGCGGCCGCGCGCGTTCAGTGCCTCGAGGCGGAAGCCGCGGCGCCGCGCGGTGAGGACGAGTGGGGGATCGACGAATCCCATGTCCCAGCGTGTGTAGCGGCCCGGGTACTCATAGCTGGAGGCCAGGAGCACTCCGCGGTGCGCGTCGAGCGCCTGGACGACGGGCTCGATCACGCTCGCGATGGGGATCTCCTCGACCGTTCGGTGGACGCGGATCCCTCCCGCGGTGTCGTAGGTGGTCACGGTCATGGTCTGGCCTCCTCCGTGTGAGGAGCCGGCCGACGCGGGGCGCCGTCAAAGCGAAAGCCGCCCCGGTGGGGCGGCTCCGTTTTTCCTCTGAGCTCCTGGCTCGCGCGCGGGCTAGACGGGGCCGCCCTCAGGGGAGAGCCACCACCACTGCCAGTGCGCGCCCGAGCCGATCACATTCACGTTGCGATCCTCGCAGGGGCGTGTGCCTCTGTCAAGGTGTGTCAGCGAGAGGGGCTGCGAGGCGGCAGGCCGAGGGTCCTGAACACGTCGAGCCGGACGATAGCCCAGCCGAGAGCGCGGAGATGGTTATCGATCTCGAGCAACCGGCGGCGATCACCCCGCCGCCGCTCGGGTGTGCCGGACCGATCGCGGCTGCGCCGGCGCTCCGCGCTGCGGCGATCGAGGATGACCTCCACGGTGGCATTGTCGGAAAACGCACGCTTGGCATACTCGTAGAGCTTTTGGCGGTCCCGCGCGACGACCAGGATCTGCTTGGTGACTTGCACGTTGGCGTCGTCGCGGCGCTTCGACCCTTCCGTCCAGCTCTTGGGAAAGGGATGGAACTGAGGCAGCACCTTGAGCGGGCCTTGATCGAGGAACTTCGCCAGAAGCACCCAGGTATCTCCGCCACACGCGGGGCATGACGAGGTTCCGATTTCAAAGCATGCCTCGCAATCGAGGCACAACGCCAGGCGGCGAAGAGGCAGATGCGCTAGCGCGGTGCTTCGTGTGTGTGCCGCGCGGCCTGGCCAGTTCGGCATCAGAGTGGTCAAGTTTGTGCCGGGAACGGCGGCCGCGGCGCCGACCCGGCCTGGCCGAGCCAGACGAGGTCGCGTGGCGATGGGCGGCAGGCGAGGCGCCGGTGGAGCAGCCTCACGGCGTCGTCGTAGCGTCCGAGCCTGAGCTGGCACACGACCATCGTTTCCTCGAACAACTCCCACTGGGCGTGGCTGCCCCCGACGCGGTGGATCTCGCCGGCGACGGTCTCGATGCGCGCGAGGGCGCCGGCGTAGTCGCCGGCGACGTAGGCCGCGACGCCCTGCACGAGAGGCAGCGCCACCGGGCCCGCGATAGGATGCCCCTTGGCGTCGAGGGCCTGCAAGCCGGCGATCAGCCCCGAGAGCGCCGCGTCGTCGCCCACCGACGCGTACGCGAGCGCCGCGTGGATGTCGCCGAAGATGAACCCCGGCCGCGTGACGCGCGTCGCGAGATCGGCGAGTCGCCGCCAGGGCAGTGGCCCCTTCTGGCAGTCGTAGAGCCCGAAGCGCCAGAGCAACGCCGAGCCGTCGATCATGGCCAGCCGCGGGTTGGGCGATGCCGCGATGTCGCGCTCGTAGATCTCGAGGGCCCGCTCGGGACGACCGCACTGAAGCTCGAACAGGCCCAGGTGCCAGGCCAGGTGGCAATGAAACGGGGCGCGACGATCGTAGCCGGTCAACCAGTCGGACAGCAGCGCGATGCCCCCCTCGTTGTCGACGGTCTCGTAGCAGATGTGGGCGATGTTGTGGCTCGCGTTGGCATTGCCCGGGTATTGCTGGAGCGAGCGCTCCGACAGGCGCCGGGACTCCGCGTAGCGGCCGACCTCGAGATACGCGAACGCCAGCGCGGACTGAAACCACCAGTCGTCGCCGTAGGCGGCCCCCAGGCGCTCCACGAAGGCGGCGCGAAGCTCCTCGCGATCGGCGCGCCCGCCCAGGCCGATGCTGCTGCCCGCCTGGTTCACGAGCAGAGCGTCGCGGGGGAATTCGCTCAGGTGCTCTTCGATCAGGCCGAGCCCGCGCCCAGTCTCACCGCCGACGATCGCGGACAGCGCCTCGACGTGCTGCTGCTCCCGCCGGGTCGCCCCCGTCACCAGTCGACGCGCCCGGTCGACGGCCGTCCTCGCCGTCGCGCCGTCACCCTGGAAGAGGGCGAAGAGCGCGGCGCCCGCGTGACCGAGGGCGAATCCCTCATCGGCCGCTACGGCCGCGGCGAACGCCTGATCGGCGCCGAAGCCGTACGAGAGAAGCCGATCCATGCCTGCCTGGTAGTGCTCGGCGGCCACGGGCGACGATGTCGACACGCGCAATCCGTAGCGATCAGCGAGGCTCATGGCTTGTTCAGGTGGTTCAGGGCCAGGCCGGGTCGGGGCCACTCGAACGAGACGAGCGTGCCGCCCATCGACAGGGTCGCGAACGCGGTCCTGAGATCTGGGCCGCCGAAGCACACGTTGGTGACCATCAAATCCGGCAGCGTGTACTGGTCGACGCGACTGCCGTCCGGCCAGACGTCGCTGACCGCGCCGGTGATGAGCGTCGCCACGCAAATGTGGCCCTCCCGGTCGACGGCCAGCGAGTCGAACATCTGATAGCCGCCGAGTCCCGCGACGACCGTCCCCTTTTCGCCGCGATACGGGCCGTTCGCCGACTCGATCTGCCCGGGCGCCGAGAGACGAAACGCCCAGCAGCGCGCCGTCGGCGTCTCGACGACGTAGAGCGTCCGCTCGTCCGGCGAGAGCCCGATACCGTTCGGCCGCTCCAGCGGGAAGACGGCTTCCTTGATCATCGAGCCGTCGGCCCTCGCGTAGTAGACAGCGCCGCGATCGATATCGCGCTCGCGCGTCTTGCCGAGATCGGTGAACCAGAAACCGCCCGCGCTGTCGAACACGAGGTCGTTGGGCCCGCGGAGCTTCTGCCCGTCGCAGGCGTCGTAGAGCGTCTCGAACTTCCCGCTCTCGGGCTCGACCACCTGGATGAGGCCGCCCGCGTAGTCGTCGGCCTGGGCGATCGGGAACAGCTTGCCGGGACGCTCGACGAACTTCAGGCCGCCGTTGTTCGTCACGTAGATCTTGCCGCGCGGGCCCATGGCGGCTCCGTTCGGTCCGCCGCCGAGCGTGGCGATTACGCGCACCTTGCCGTCCGGCGTGACGCGCGAGAGCGCACGCCGCTCGATCTCGACCAGGATCACCGAACCGTCGGGCATCGCCACCGGGCCTTCGGGAAAGCGCAGACCCGACGCGATCTGCTTGAACGCTGGCGTGATCGTTTTCAACTCCGCCTCCTGATCCGGGTGGTTCCTGGAGCGTAGGTGACGCCGGCGCCGACGTCAAAAGGAAAGCGCGGTATGATTCGTGGCCATGCGGTCCGATCGCGTGATCTCGACCATCGACTTCCACACGGCGGGCATCGGGATGCGGCTGCTCACGAGCGGCCTCGCGCGATTCCCGGGGAGCACGATCCGCGAGAAGCGCCGCTGGTTCTCGGAGCATCACGATGACCTGCGAACGGGGCTCTGCCTCGAGCCGCGAGGACACCGGAGCCTCCTGATTGCGGTGATGACCGAGCCGGTCACGCTCGGCGCTCATTTCGGGCTCTTCTTCATTTACGCGGGCGGCTACTACGTCTCGTGCGGTGAGGCGACGATCGGCGCCGCGACCGTGGCCCTGGAGACCGGGATGGTGCCGAGAGAGGGCGTCGAGACCCGGGTGGTCATCGACACGGAGGCCGGTGTCGTCGAGACGATCGCGCGCTCGGACGGCGACCGTGTCCGCGAGGTCACGCTTTGCTGGACGCCGTCCTTCGTCGTGCTCGGCGGGCAGGTGGTCGAGGTCGACGGGGTGGGCGAAGTGCCGGTCGACATCGCGGTCGGCGTCGGCAATGTCTTCGCGATCGTCGAAGCGCCCCACGTCGGGGTCGCCGTGAGGCGGGAGCTCGCGAAGCGGATCGCCCAGCGTGGCATGGCAGTCCGCGAGGCGGTGAACGCACAGCTCCGGGTCGACGTTCCCGGTCTCGGCAAGGCGAGCGTGGACAACGTCCTCGTTCACGAGCTCCCGGACGTCGCCGGCGTGTCGCCGAACGCGCTGGTCTGGGGCCCGGGCCAGGTCGACGCCGCCCCCTGCGGCTCGGGCACCTGCGCGCGCATGGCGCTCTTCCATCACCGTGGCCTGATGCGGGTCGGCTCGACGGTCACGAGTCGCGGGCTGCTGGGGCTCGACTTCACGGGCCGAATCGCCGGGGAGACCGAAGTCGAGGGCCGGCGCGCGATCCTGCCGGAGATCACCGGCACCGCCTACCTCACCGGCTTCAGCCAGTTCCTCTTCGCTCCCGACGACCCGGTGCGGAGCGGCTACCTGCTCGAGGCATGACCGCGCCGTGAAGACCCTGGTGCTCGGTGGCGGCGTCGTCGGAGTGACGACGGCGTACTTCCTGGCCAGGGCGGGCCACGAGGTCACGGTTGTCGAGGAAAAGGACGCGCTCGGTCTCGAAGCCACGGCCGCGAACGCGGGGATCATCGCGCCCGGCCACTCGTTCGCATGGGCCTCGCCGCGCGCCCCCCGCATGCTCTGGCAGTCGCTGCGCGGTGCCGAGACAGCCATCCGCGTGCGGCTCGCGCCCGATCTCCGGCTCTACACGTGGGGCCTCCGCTTCCTGCGCGAGTGCACGGCCGAGCGGGCGCGACGGAACACGCTGATCAAGCTGCGTCTCTGTCAGTACAGCCAGGCGGTGATGAACGAGCTGGCCCGAGCCGAGAGCATCGAGTATCACGCGATCGCGCAGGGCGCGCTCTACCTCTATCGCGACTCGGCCGAGCTGGAGGCGGGGACGAAGAAGATGGCACTCCTCGCCGAGCGCGGCCAGAAGCAGGAGATCCTCGACGCGGGCGCGGTCGCCAAACTCGACCCGGTCTTCGAGCCGGTTCGGCACAAGATCGCGGGCGCGATCCGTGATGTCGGTGACTCGAGCGGCGACGCACGGCTGTTCGTCGAGAATCTGGCGCGGGTGTGCCGCGAGAAGCTCGGCGTCGTCGTGAGGCTCGGCGCGCGCGTGACCGCGCTGCGGGCGGAAGGCGATCGGATCGACGGCGCCCTCACCGGCGACGGGGTGCTGACCGCGGACAGCTACGTGCTGGCGCTCGGCGTGGGCGCGCCGATCGTCGCGCGCACGGCCGGAGTCGACCTGCCCATCTATCCAGCGAAGGGGTACTCCTCGACGTTTCCGCTGAAGCGGGGCGGCCTGGCACCGACGGTGCCCGGCGTCGACGAGAAGTGGCTGGTCGGCTGGTCACGGCTCGGCGACCGGCTACGCCTCACGTCGACTGCAGAGTTCGCCGGCTACGACTGGGGCTGGACGCCGCGGGACTTCAACAACATTCTCCGGCTCGCCCGCGATCTCTTCCCCGACGCCGCCGACTACGACCAGGGCCAGTACCGCGCGTGTCTGCGGCCGATGACGCCCGACGGGCCACCGATCCTCGGACTCGGCCGGCACCGCAACCTCTTCCTCAATTGCGGGCACGGTCACATGGGCTGGACGATGGCCTGCGGCACCGCGCGGATCGTCGCCGATCTGATGACCGGGCGCATGCCCGAGCTCGACCTGGAGGGTCTGACCCTCCGACGGTGAGCACCGAGACGACCGCGTCGTCAGCGGACACTGCGGCTCAACATCCTGGCGAGCTTGCCCACGTCCGGCGCGGTCTCGAGCTCCTGCACTGCCGCGAGAACGGACTCTGCCCGCTCGCGCGGGAGCACGCGGGACGCGCAGTCGCGGAACTTGGTCGTGAGCTCCGCGTCGGTCAGCGGGTTCTGCGGTTGCCCCTTCGCGTGGCGGACACGACGCGTGAGGCGTCGGCCGTCCGTCAGGCTGATCGCGACCTCGCTGAACCGGGTCGGGAGACTCTCGCGGGTCGTCTGCTCCGGGTGAACGAACATCCGCACCCTCGGCATGAGGGTCTGCACGTCGGCGCGACACACGCGCTCCTCGGTGAACTGTGCGAGTCCCACGCTGCGGTCCAGCAGCGCGACCGCGACGCAATAGGGCATCGAGAACTTGCCCTGCAGACCCGTCGCCGCCTGGTCGTAGATGAGCTGGTGCGGCGCCAGGTAGCTGACGCCGCACTCGACGGCCACGATCGCCTTCGGGTCGATCACGTGCTCCTCCGCCAGCGCCAGCGTCGCGTCGAGCGCCTGGTGCGTACTCGCGCACGCCGGGAAGCGCTTGACCCCGATGCCCGGATCCACGAGGTCGTGCGGCGCGCCGAGGCCGGAGGTCGTCAACTCCCATGCCGGTCGGCTGCCCGCTCCGTGGGTGGCGCCGAAGCCGTCGCCGTGCTCGAGCACCCGGGGATTCCCCGTGAAGCCCGCCTCCGCGAGGAGGGCCGCCTCGATGCCGCATCGGGCGGCGTGGCCGACGTGCAGCGGCTTGCAGTCGGTCCCGAAATTCGCCTTGATCCCGCTCGCCATGGACGCGGCGATGGCGAGCGCGTGGGCGGTCCGCTCGGCCGGGAGACCCAGGAGCTTGGCCGCCGCCGCGGCGGCGCCGAAGACGCCCAGCGTCGCCGTCGCGTGCCAGCCGATCTCGTAGTGAGCCGGATTCAGCGCGCGCCCAAGCTTCGCTTCGATCTCGACCCCGGCGACGAACGCTGTGAGGAGCGCCGCGCCTGACGCACGCTGGCGCTCGCCGAGCGCCAGCGCGGCGGAGAGGATCGGCACGGACGGATGCCCGGACAGCGACTGGTTCAAGTCGTCGTAGTCCAGAGCGTGCGAGGCGGTTCCGTTCGCCAGCGCCGCGTCCTCCACCGAGGCGCGCAGCGGTGTCCCGACGATCGTGGCTTCGTCGGGAGCGCCCCGATGCGCGATGAGCGCGCGGACGCGCGCGGCCGTCGGCTCCACCGAGCCGGCCAGGGTCACGCCGAGCGTGTCGACGATCGCTCGGCGCGCGGCGCGCACCGTCTCCTCGGGAAGCTTCTCGAACGATTCGGTCACCACGTAGGCGGCCAGCTGCTCGATGACCGAGAGTCCGCCGGGCTGCGTGCTCGTCATGATCGAGTCCCTCCAGGTCCACGCTTGCGCTCAGTCCACACTCGCTCGATCCGTCGCGCGCGTAGGATACTAGATCACGGTCGTCGGTGCATCGAGGGGGCTGAGTCATGTCCGTCGCGCTGATCCGCGAATATTGGGCGTACCACCACTGGGCGAATCGCAAGCTCTTCGAGGTGACGGCGGCGCTCGGCGAGGAGGCGGCCGGGCGCCCCGTCGGCCCGCAGTTCAGCGAGCCCACGCTCCGCGCGATGCTCGTCCATATCTACGGCGCGGAGCGGTTCTGGCTCGAGACGTGGCGGGGCCGCCCGCCGGCGGTCGTGCGCGGCGACCCGACCTATGGCCTCGTCATCCGGACGCTCGGCGAGCTCAGGCGGTGGTGGGACGAACTCGAGGCCGAGCAGCGGCGGTTCCTCGACGACCTCGTCGAGCCCGACCTCGCCCGCCCGCTCGACGGAACGACCCCGGAGGGCCGGACCTACAGCCGGCCGCTGGGGATGCTCCTCCTCCACGTGCCGACCCACGCGGCCCATCACCGGAGCGAGCTCGCCACCATGCTCACGATGGTGAGCGGCTCGCCGCCCGACACGGGCATCAATTCGTACTATCGCGAGAAGTCCGAAAGGGACAGCCGATGACCGCCGCGCTCGTCACGATTCCGGCCCGCTCGGGCAAGGCGGCACGCGTGAGTGCCGGCCAGCGCATCAAGGTCGTCAACACCCACGGGACGCAGGTGGTCGACGCCTGGGCATTCAACGCGCTCGACCTGACGGAGTGGATGTCGATGGAGGCGAGCCGCGCCTCGTTCATGAAGCTCGCGGCCGCCGTCGGCGACGCGTTCGTCACCAATCAGCGGCGCCCGATCCTGACGCTGGTCGAGGACACCTCGCGATGCGCGCACGACACGCTCATGGCGCCCTGCGACCGGTGGCGCTACGTCCTGCTGGGCGTGGAGGGCTATCACGACAACTGCCGGGACAACCTGCACGCCGCGCTCGCGAACCTCGGTGTCGTGATCCGGGCGACGCCGCCCTCCCTCAACCTCTTCATGAACATTCCCTGGACGGCCGATGGGCGCCTCGCGTGGGGCGAGCCCGTGTCCAGCCCGGGAGGCTATGCGGTGTTCAGGGCCGAGATGGACCTCGTCGTCGCCCTTTCCGCCTGTCCCCAGGACATCCTGCCGATCAACGGCCGCACCGGCCGGACGACCGAGGCGCACTTCCTCGTTCAGTAGGTGCCGCGCGGATCAAAGGCCGCCGAAATCGACCGCGGTAGAGTTGCCGCCGCTGACGAGGACACCGACGCGCTCGCCGGTCCGCGGCGCGTAGGCTCCGCTGAGGATGGCGGCGAAGGCTGCCGCGCCGCCCGGCTCGGCCGCGATCCTCACCGTGCTCCACAGGGCGTCCTGGGCTCGGCGGATCGCCTGATCGCTCACGAGAACAACCTGGGCGACGTGGGCCTGCGCGATCGGGAACATGAGCTCGCCGACACGGCGAGGCGCGAGCGAGTCCGCGGCGATGCCCCCCGCCGGGGCGTCGACCGGCCGGCCCACCCTCAGCCCCTCCGAGAGCGTAGGCGCCAGTTCCGGCTCGACGCCGACGATCTTGACGTCTCCCGCATACCATCCCGCGATGCCGCCGATCAGCCCCCCGCCACCAACCGGCACCAGCACCGTATCGAGCCTCAGCGCTTGACCCGCAAGCTCCATTCCGAGTGTTCCCTGGCCGAGCAGCGTTTCCGTTTGATCGTAGGCGTGCACCGGAAGCGCCCCCGCCTTCTCGCCCCAAGCCTCGCTGGCCGCGAGCGCGTCGGCGTACCGGTCGCCCACGATGGCGAGCTCCGCGCCGTACGCGCGGATCCGCTGGACCTTCGTGGGCGACGATACCGTCGGGACGAAGATCTTCGCGCGCACGCCGAGCCGCATCGCGGCGTAGGCGACCGCGGCGCCGTGGTTACCGCCCGAGGCGGCAACGACACCGGCCTCGGGAATGCCCCGCAGCAGCAGGTTGGCGAACGCCCCCCGCGCCTTGAACGACCCGGTGGACTTAGCCAGTTGGCAAAGTGGCGAATATGCTTTCCGTCGACGTCGCCAAGGCGCTGGCGAACGAACGCCGCCTCCAGATCCTCGGCTGGCTCAAGGAGCCGAGGGCGCACTTTCCGCCCCAGGTCGACGGCGATCTCGTGCGTGACGGGGTCTGCGGCCTGTTCATCGCCCAGAAGCTCGGCGTCAGCCAACCGACGGCCAGCGAGCATCTGAAGATCCTGTCGCAGGCCGGGCTCGTGCGCGCCCGGCGGATCAAGCAGTGGACGTTCTACAAGCGGGACGAGAAGCGGATCGCCGAGGTGAAGCGGGCGCTTCGCTCCGCCTGGTAGATGTCGCATCGCTTCGTCATCGCGGACGTATTCACCCCGACCGCGTTCGGTGGCAACCAGCTCGCCGTCTTCCCGGACGCGCGCGGGCTCAGCGACCGGGCGATGCAGGCGGTCGCGCGCGAGTTCAACTTCGCCGAGACCACCTTCGTGCTGCCGCCCGCAGATCCGCGCTACACGCGGCGGGTACGCATCTTCACGCCACGGACCGAGCTGCCCTTCGCCGGCCATCCGACCGTCGGCACGGCCGCGGTGCTCGCGAGTCTCGGCCTCGTCGACACGCCGGGCGGCACCGCGGCCGTCGTCTTCGAGGAAGGCGTCGGTCCGGTCACGGTCGAGATCCGGCTCAACGTGGGCGCGGCCTTCACCCGTCTGGTTCGCGACACGGGCATCGAGAGTCCGACGATCCGTCCCGCGCGAAAGGCGACGGCAACGGCCCTCTCGCTCTCGGAGGACACGGTGCTGGACGCCTGGTTCGCGAGCATCGGCGTGCCGTTCTGCTTCATTCACCTGGCGGACAAGGAGACGGTGGATCGCGCGGCCCTCGAGCGCGCCGCGTGGTCGGCGAATTTCGCTCGGGCCTGGGCGCCCCACCTGTTCCTCTTTGCCGGCGCGCTCCAGCCAGGCAGTCACCTGTACGCGCGTATGTTCGCGCCGGCCCTCGGGATCGAGGAAGATCCGGCGACGGGCTCGGCCAGCGCCACGCTCGCCGGTTGCCTGGCCGATCGCTTGCCGAGCGACGGAGACTTCACGTGGACGATCGACCAGGGAATCGCCATGGGCCGTCCCAGTCTGCTGGAGGCATCCGCTGAGAAGCGCCGGGGCCGGACGGTTCAGGTGAAGGTCGGTGGCACGACGGTGCTCGTTGGCGAAGGAACCATGGCGGTCCCGGCAGGGTACTGACGTCATGCCGACTCGAGACGAGTATGCGACCCGGCCGATCGAGCAGCGTCTCGCGCGCCTCGCCCGCACCGCCGACGAGCTCGCCACGGCAGTTGGCGTCGTGGGCGACGCGACTCTCTCGCGGCGGCCCGAGGCGACCAGCTGGTCCGCCAAGGAGATCGTCTGCCACCTCCGCGACATCGAAGAGCTGGCCATGATGCGCTTTCGCATGATGCTGGCGATGGAGGAGCCGCGGGTCCTGGTGGCCGGCGCGATGCCGATCGACCTGGCGGCATGGGGTCTCCGGGAGGGCGAGCCGCTCCCGGTCGATCCGAACCGCTGGGCCGAAGAACGCCAGTACCTTCGCCACGACGGGGACGCCGCCCTCACGGCCTTCCGAAGGCGCCGGGCCGACACGCTGGCCTTCGTGAAGCGGCTCACACCGGTCGAGTGGCCGCGCGGGAGCGTGCACCCGACGCTCGGCCGCATGACGTACGGAGACTGGCTGGCGCTCCTGGCCGGGCACGACGACAACCATGTCGATCAGCTCCGGCGCGCGCTCGACGGTCGAGCATGAGCCTGTGCTAGCATCGCGACGCCATGGCGATGCCGCGGAGCACCGAGCGATTTCTCACGACCCACACCGGTAGTCTTCCGCGTCCGTCGGACTTGATCCGGATGATGTTCGCGAAGGAGGAAGGCGTGCCGGTCGAGCCGGCCGCCCTCGGGGCGCGCATTCGTGCCGCGGTGGTCGAGGTCGTGCGCAAGCAGGTGGAGGCCGGCGTCGCGATCGTGAACGACGGCGAGATGAGCAAGCCGAGCTACGCGACCTACATCAAGGACCGTCTGAACGGATTCGGGGGGGCGAGCCATCCGCTCCAGTATCGGGATCTCGTGGACTTCCCGGAGATGGCCAAGCGTGTCTTCGGCGACCCGGGGCGGGCCCGCCGCCGGACGCCGGCGTGCGATGGGCCGATCAGCGTCCGCGATCCGCGGGCCGCCGAGACCGACGTGGAGAATCTGCGGGCGGCGCGTGAGGCGGCGAAGGCCGAGCACGCGTTCATGTCGGCCGCGTCCCCGGGCGTCATCTCCCTGTTCTTCCGCAACGATCATTACCCGAGCCATGAGGCCTACCTGTTCGCCATCGCGGAGGCGATGCGGCCCGAGTACGAAGCGGTGGCGCGGGCGGGCTTCGACCTGCAGGTCGACTGCCCCGATCTCGGGATGGGGCGGCACATCCAGTTCGCCGACCTGAGCCTCGACGAGTTCCGCACGATGGCCCGGCTGCACATCGAGGCACTGAATCACGCGCTCGCGAACGTGTCGCCGGAACGGTCGCGCCTGCATCTATGCTGGGGCAACTACGAGGGGCCGCATCATTACGACGTCGCCCTCGGCGACATCATCGACATCGTCTTCACCGCCCGGCCCGCGAGTCTCTCCTTCGAGGCCTCGAATCCGAGGCACGCGCACGAGTGGCGCCTGTTCGAACGCGTGAAGCTGCCCGCGGGTAAAGTTCTCATCCCCGGCGTCCTCGACTCGACGACCAACTTCATCGAGCACCCGGACCTCGTGGCCGAGCGTATCGGCCGCTACGCGCGACTGGTCGGGCGCGAGAACGTCATCGCCGGCACGGATTGCGGGTTCGGCACCTGGGTCGGCCAGGCCGCCGTCGATCCGGACATCGCGTGGGCGAAGCTCGCCAGCATGGCCGAGGGCGCGCGCCGGGCGACGCAGGAATTCTGGTAACACGCCCGCGGCGAGACCGGCCGAGGCACATCGATGACCAGGCAGACGGGTTTTCCAGTGATCACCGCCGAGGCGCTCGCCGAGCTTCGGCGGCGGATCGGCATCCCGGTGCGGCGCCCGGAACCGTACATCGAGACCGCCACGCGCGACGCCGTGCGCCACTGGACGGCCGGGATCGGCGACCGGAACCCGTTCTGGCTCGATGCCGGCGTGGGGCCGCCCACGATCCTGTTCGCGATGGACCGCATCGTCTCTGGCTACGTGGGCGGCCTGCCCGGCATCCACGCGATGTACGGGGGAACCGATTTCCGGTGGCAGCGGCCGATCCGGATCGGTGACGCGATCGTCGGCGACAGCGTGCTGCGCGACCTCGTCGAGAAACCGTCCCGATTCGCGCGCCGGGCGATCCAGCAGATCTACCGGACGACGTTCCGGAACCAGACCCGCGAGATCGTGTGCGAGGCCGACTCGTGGTGTTTCCGCACGGAGCGTGACACGGCCCGCGAGCGCGGCAAGTACTCGGCGGTCGAGCCGCCTCGCTACACCGAACGCGAGATCGACGCGATCGCTTTGGCCTACCGCAAGGAAGAGACTCGAGGGCGGACGCCGCGATACTGGAACGACGTGACGGTCGGCGACGCGCTTCCCGAGGTCGTCAAAGGGCCGCTGACGGTGACGTCCGTCATCGCGTTCGTGCAGGGGTGGGGGAGCCTTTACGTGCGGGCCCACGGGCTTGCCTTCGAGATGTTCGAGCGACATCCCGCCCTCGGCATTCCGAACGCGGCCGGCATCCCCGAGCCTCCGGAGCGTGTGCACTGGGACGAAGCGATGGCGCAGGCCGTCGGGGTACCCGGCGCCTACGACTACGGCCCCGAGCGTGTCGCCTGGCTCGGGCACCTGGTTACCAACTGGATGGGCGACGCGGGATTCTTGCGCCGACTCAACGCGCGGGTGCTTCGGCACAACCTGATCGGCGACACGACGTGGTGCCGGGGGACCGTGACCAGCAAGGAGCCCGGAGGCGTCGTGCACCTCGCGCTGCGGGCGGACAACCAGCGCCGCGAAACGACGGCCTCGGGGTCGGCGACGGTGGTCCTGCCCGAGCGATCGGCTGGATCTTGAGATGTCGGGTCTGCTGGAGATCCGCAGCTATCCCGACGCGCTCCGCGCCTTTCGCTGGGAAGCGCTCTGGAAGCTCTTCGACGGCGACCGGGACCGGCTGAACCTCGCCCACGAGTGCGTCGATCGCCACGTCGGGCTGGGAACGGCCCTGCGCATCAAGTTCGACGACGGCCGGGTGGAGGAGCACGGCTTTCGCGAGCTGGCGGCGTGGGCGTCCCGCTTCGCGAACCTCCTCGCGCGGCGCGGCGTGGAACACGGCGATCGCGTCGCCATCATGCTCGATCCGTCCTTGCCCTTCTACGGCGCGCTCTTCGGCGCGATCAAGCGGGGTGCGATCGCCGTGCCGCTCTTCACGCTCTTCGGGCCCGACGGCGTTGCGTCGCGGGTCGACGACTGCCGACCCAAGCTGCTCCTCGTGGAGCGAGACGCCCGGCGGTGGCGCGGCATCTTCCCGGATCTCGACGTGCTGTCCGTCGACGACGTGGCTGAGCGCCTCGCCGACGAGCGAGACCGCTACGCGCCGCGCACCGCAGCGACCGACCTCGCGGTCTTTCAGTACACCTCGGGCACGACGCGCGCTCGACCGGCGGCGGTCCGCCATACGCATCGCTCGGTGGTCACGCTCATGATCGGCGCCCTGTACGGCGTAGGGCTCGAGCCGGGCGACCGCTACTTCTGTCCGTCCTCGCCCGCCTGGGGCCACGGGCTGTGGCACGGCACGATCGCGCCGCTCGCCCTCGGGATCCCGGTCGGCGGCTACTCCGGGAGGTTCCAGGCGGCGCGAGTGATGGAGGCGCTGACCGAGCTCGAGATCACGAATCTCGCCGCGGCGCCGACCGTCTTCCGGATGCTGCGCGAAGCCGGGCTCGCCTCGGCGTCCGCACGCTCTCTCCGGAAGGTTTCCTTCACCGGCGAGCCGATGGACTCGGGAACATTCGAGTGGCTCGAGCGGACGCTCGGCTTCCGCCCGTGCGGGATGTACGGCAGCACCGAGGTCGGCGTCGTCCTCGTGAACTATCCCGGCTTCTCGGGCTACGAGGTGCGCCCCGGAGCGCTCGGCAAGCCGGCGCCGGGCTGGGAGGTCGCGATCGTGGGCACCGATGGCGCGCCGCTCGGCCCGAATCAACCGGGCGAGATCGCCGTGCGCCGGAACGGGGAGTGGCTTCCGGTCAAGGACCGGGGATGGGCGGACGCGGACGGCTACTTCCACCACAGCGGGCGCTCCGACGACGTCATCATCTCTTCCGGATTCACGATGAGCGCGGTGGAGATCGAGGAGGTGCTGCTCAAGCACCCCGACGTGCGGGAAGCGGCGGTTGTCGGCATCGCCGATGAGCGGCGGGGGCTCGTGCCGAAGGCCTTCGTCGTCTCGGAGCGAAGCGGTCCCGAGTTCGCGCGCGAGATTCAGGAGTTCGTCAAAGCGCGGTTGAGCCGGCACGAGTATCCGCGGCGGATCGAAATCCTCAGCGAGCTCCCGAAGACGCCGGCCGGGAAAACCGATCGCAACGCGCTTCGAGAACGACCGGGGGATGCGAGGTCGACCGGAGGGACTAGCTCTGAGTGAGCGTGTTACTTGTGCGCGCGGCCGAACTCGAGGATGCGGTCGCGGACGCGCTCCGGCGTCTGCTCCGGCGGCATGACGGTCCAGAACTCCGGCTGCGGCAAGAGCTCGCGCAGATAGTGCGCGCCGGCACCTTCATGGCCATCAGCTCCTCGGGCTCGGCTCCGGGCGGCATGTCCCGATCGAAGAGGGCCCGCGCGCTCGCGGCCACGAGGCCGAGATATCGGTCAAGATCCTGCTCCTGGAACTCGTCGGCGAAGCGCAGGTCACGCACGATCACCGAGGCCCAGGGGCCGGCCTCGGGGTCCTGACAGAACGACTTACCCGCGTGGGCCCGCTTGACGACGCCGGCCAGGCCGTTTTCACGTGCGAACCGTATGTGGCGCGCGAGCCGGTCCCCTCCGTTCAGCTTCCAGCGGTATCCGCCCACGGGCCAGTATCACCATTCTCTACTTCCTCGGCGAGCGTCACTTCCCCTTGAGCTTCAGGTCCTCGTACGGCGCCGAGTACAGGTGGCCGACGATGAGACCCAGGCCCGAGTCCGCCACGCGTGGCCCATAGCCGTTCAAAAGCGCCGGCTCGAGGAGCGGGGCGAACAAGACCCGCTCGTGCATGAGCTGCTGGATCGACTTCAATATAGCCGCGCGCCGCTTGGGATCGAGCTCACCCGACTGCTCCTGATAGAGGCCGTCGATGTCGGGGAAGCCGCCGTAGGCCCTGGCCCCGGTCGAGAGCACGAACGCCTCGATGCGGGTGCCGGCGTTGCCGGAGGCGGCGCTACCGACCCGCGCGAGGGGCTTGAGCTTCTTCTCCTGGTCGCTCTTCTGGAAGCCCGCCCGCTCCAGGCCCCGGAGCCTTGCGCGGATCCCCACCGCCTGCAGGAAGTTAGCGACGGCCTCCGCGGTCGGTACGTACACCATGTCGGTAAAGACTTCGCCGGCGTCGAAGCCCCGGGGGTAGCCGGCCTCGGCCAGGAGCTGCTTGGCGCGGGCGGGATCGTAGGGGTAGGGCGGAGCCACCCAGGCGAAGTCGAAATCCTGAGGAATGATGCTGGAGCTGATCTTGCCGAAGCCGAGGTACTCCGCTTCGTTGATGGCTTTCCGGTCGATCGCCAGGTTGGCGGCCAGCCGGACCCGGCGATCCGCCCACGGTGACTTCGGATCCCACTGGTCGTTCAGGGCGACCCATTCGGTGAAGGTCCCGAGAGTGGGCTTGAGGGTGAGCCCCGGCGTCCGCCGGAGCTCCTCGGCGAGCGCGCCACGGATCGAGTACACGATGTCCGCCTCGCCGCGCTTGAGCATCGCCAGGCGCGTGGACTCGTCGGGGACGGATCTGAACACCAGGCGCTTCACGCTCGGGATCTTGCGCCAGTACGCTTCGTAGGCCTCGAGCACGAGCTCGATGCCCGGATTGAAGGAGACGAAGCGGTACGGGCCGGCGCCGACCGGCGCCTTCTTGAAGCCGTCGTCTCCCACCCGCTCGACGTATTTCTTGGGCACGATCCAGGCGGCGCCCGTCGCAGGGGTGGCGTAGAAGGTCATGAAGTCAGGCCACGGCTTCTTGAGGCGAAACCGCACGCGGTGCGCGTCCACCGCCTCGACCGCGGCCACGTGCGCCTTCATGGTCGAGGAGGCGACGCCCTTGTACCGTTCGAAGGAGAATTTCACGTCCTCGGCGCTCAACGCGTCGCCGTTGTGGAACTTCACGCCCTTGCGGAGCACGAACTCGTACGTCAACCCGTCCCTGGAGACGGTCCAGGACTCGGCGAGGCTCGGCGCCATCGCCTGGCCTGGCATGGGCTTCACCAGCCCGTCGTGGAGCGCGTACAGGATCATGAAGGGCGTGATGATGCCGGTCGTCTCCGCCGGGTCGAACCACGCCGGAGCCAGTGAGGCGTGAACCGCCCACGTCATAGTACCTTCCGGAACGGCGGCGGCCGGGGCCGGAGCGCCGCTCAGCACCGACGCGAACGCAAATATCAAACACCAACGGGGCAGGGCTGTCATTGATGCTCCTTTCGCGACGGTGTCGCTACCCTGTATCGCCAACGAGTTTGGCCGCCCCGATTCCGGCCAGGGCGCACGCCTCGTCCTTGTCCGACACGTCTCCCCGCCCACAGCCTCGTGCCACCATCGCGACGTCTCCGAGTCGAATACTGCGGATCCGGATGTGTTCAAGGACCCGGCGTTCTCCGCCGTCGCCGCCTGCGCCGCGCTCCACGGTCTCGCGCGCCTTCCGGAGCGCCGCTTCCACGATCATCGTCGCTTGCTGCAGGCTCAGCTCGGCCAAGTCGCGCTCCTTTCGACGCGCTCGCCTCGCGCGGGGAGGGCCCAGGCCGCGACGCCCAATCGCTCTGCACTATAGCCACCCGCGTGAGACGTGCGTTGCATTGTATGCGAGTAACCGTGTCGCCGCACGGTCCCGCCCGCCGCCGCGTGCTACCATCGCGACGTCCCGAGTCGAATTCTGCGGATCCGGATGTCCCTGAGACGACAGAGTGGTTGACCACGATCGAGGGCCAGCCGCCCGATCTCGCCGCGCTCGGATCGATCTTCTTCGTGCTCGCGCGATGGCCATCACCGTCGCGGCGGAGACATTGACAACCCCGGACATCCGCGCATAATCGGCATCGCTTCGGGTTCCGTTCGTCGTCCCTCGACTTCGCTCCCGGAATTGTTCGCGACGTAGAGGAGGCTTCCATGACCCGACGGGCCCTGATCGTAGCGCTGTTGCTCCTGGGATCGCTCGCCTCCACCCCCACGCCGGCCGCCCCTGAGGGGCGCTCGGAAGCGCCCGCAGGTCAGCTCACCTGGGCGGTGCACGTCACGCTCGCGCCCACGTGGTTCGACCCGGCCGAGACGACGGGGATCATCACCCCCTTCATGTTCCTCTACGCCCTCCACGACGCGCTCGTGAAGCCGATGCCGGGGAACGCGATGGCGCCGAGCCTGGCGGAGTCGTGGACCGTGTCCCCAGACGGCCTCAGCAACGAGTTCGTCCTGCGCCGCGGCGTGAAGTTCCACAACGGCGACTTCCTGACCGCCGAGGACGTGAAGTTTTCTCTCGAGCGCTATCGTGGGGCCGCCTCGGGACTGTTCAAGGCGCGGATCGCCGGTGTGGACGTGCTCGATCCTCACCGCATCCGCATCCGCTTCAAGCAGCAGTGGCCGGACTTCCTGACCTTCTACGGCACGATGGCCACCGGCGCCGGCTGGATCGTGCCCAAGAAATACGTCGAACGTGTCGGCGACGACGGCTTCAAGAAGGCGCCGGTCGGCGCCGGCCCGTACAAATTCGTCTCCTTCACACCCGGCGTGGAGCTGGTGGTGGAGGCTCACGAGCAGTACTGGCGAAAAACGCCCGCAGTGAAGCGACTGGTCTTCAAGGCGATCCCGGACGAGTCCACCCGCCTGGCCATGCTCAAGCGCGGCGAGGCCGACATCGCCTACTCGATCCGCGGTGCGCTCGCCGAGGAGCTTCGACGGACGCCCGGGCTCACCCTCAAGCCCAACTACCCGCCCGGCACCTTCTGGCTCGTCTTCCCGGAGCAGTGGACCGACGCCAAGTCGCCGTTCGCCGACAGGCGCGTGCGCCTGGCGACGAGCTACGCGATCGACCGGCCCGCCATCAATCAGGCCGAGACCCTGGGCTTCTCGCGGATCACCGGCAGCATGATCCCGCACACCTTCGAGTTCTACTGGCCGGCGCCCGTCCCGACCTTCGATCCCCAGAAAGCGCGGCAGCTCCTGGCCGAGGCCGGATATCCGAACGGCTTCGACGCGGGCGACTACTACTGTGATGCGTCCTACGCGAACCTGGGCGAAGGAGTGGTGAACTATCTCAAGGCGGTCGGCATCCGCACCCAGCTACGTCCGCTGGAGCGGGCGGCGTTCATTCTCCAGAACAGCCAGAAGAAGCTGAAGAACATCACCCAGACCGCGAGCGGCGCCTTCGGAAACACCGCCACCAGGCTCGACGCCTTCGTCGCGGCCGGCGGCACGTTCACCTACGGAACCTATCCCGACATCGAAGGTCTCATCGGCGAACAGGCGAGCGAGCCGGATCCGAAGCGGCGCGCGGCTATATTGAAGTCGATCCAGCAGCTCATCCACGAGAAGGCGATGGTCGCGCCCATCTGGGAGCTCGCGTTCATCAACGGGCATGGACCCCGCGTGGCCGAGTCGGGCCTGACGCTGATCACCAATCACGCCTACTCGAGCCCCTACGAGGATCTGAAGCTCAAACCCCGGTAGGCGTTCGGGGACGAGGCCGACTGGTCACGCGAACTTCGCGCGCTCCTCTCGCCGGTAGGCCCTGATGGCGAGCGTCAGGAAGAGCGCCGTATAGCCGGCGAGCCAGAGAAGGCTCGTGCCGAGTGTCTCCGACCCGGCACCGAGGGCGCTCCACGCCAGCTGCGCGTAGTGATAGGTGGGCAGGAAGGGCGCGATCGCCTGCACGAAGCCTGGCAGCTGGCCGACCGGCACGAAGAAACCGGAGGCAAAGGCGAGCGGCAAGTAGATCAGGTTGGCGACGGCCGGCGCGGCATGGGGCCCCGACAGGTAACCGATCGCGAACCCGAGGGCGATGAAGGGCAGGGAGCCGGCGAGGAGCCGCGCGATGACCATCGCCCAGACCGCCGGAGGTTGATGGATCCCCCCGACGACGGCCCCGTAGCCGACCAACAACAGAAGCGCCAGGAGCGCGAACACGAGCGCGGTCACGACTTTGGCCAGCATGAATACGAGCGGCGGCAGCGGGCTCGCCCGCATCAGGCGGTCGATCTTCATGGCGCGCTCGTTGGCGACGCCGATCCCGAATCCGTAGATCATGACGTTGCCGACGGCATAGGCGCCGAACGAGGCCAGGAGGTACGCCCCGATGCTCACGCCGTCGGCGCGCCTGACGTGCGCGACCGGCAGGCCGAAGAAGGTGAAGAAGACGATCGGCAGCGCCAGGTTGGTGACGCTGAACGCGGGCACCCGCCAGCGCATCAGGAGCTCGCTCCGGGTTTGCATCAGGAGCATCCGTAGCATGAGTGCGGCCGCCGGGTACCTCATGGGCGGGTCGTCAGGCTGAGGAACGCCTCCTCGAGGTCGGCGCCCGTCA
>QHSV01000528.1 GCA_003221655.1 Candidatus Rokuibacteriota bacterium | reverse complement strand
CTCGCTTCGCCTTGGCGTACGCTTGCCGGGCGCGATCGAACTGCTTGAGCGCGGAGAATGTTTCCCCCAGCTCGAAGTGGGCCAGCGCCCAGTCCGGCCGATCCTTCGTCACCTGCTCGAGGAGCCGGACCGACTCCGTGAAGTTCCCGGCCGCACGGTGCTTCGCCGCAGCGGTCAACCGCGACCAGGCGCTCCTCGGAACGTATTGGGCGGCTTTCTGGAGGAGCGGCAGCGCCTCGTCGATCTTGCCCTGGTCGAGCTTTACGATCCCGAGCAGGACCTGGCCGGGCTGCCAGCGCGGTTCGTCTCGGACGATCTCCCTCGTGAGCTGCTCGGCGTCGGCGGACTGGCGCATCTCGAGGTAGAGACTCGCCAGGAAATACTTCGTGAGGCGGTCGGTTCCTTTCGAGGCCTTGATGCCCTCGCGAAGCTCGACGACCGCCTGAGCCGGCCGGCCCTGGCGAATCTCGATGGCGGCGAGCTTTCGCTGGGCGGTGCCCTTGCCGGGCGAGATCGCCAGCGCCTTCCGGAGCACGTCCGATGCCTCGGTCAGCTTGTTCATGGCGAGCAGCGTGCTGCCCAGCTTGGTCAGCGCCGTCGCGCTCTTGGGGTCGAGGCGGACGGCTTCGCTCAGCTCTCGCTCCGCCTCCCTCCAGTCGTTCTTCAACATCGCGACCGCGCCCATCACTTCGTGAGCGGCCGCGAAGCCAGGATCCTCCCGCAGCACGGCCAGGGCTTCGGACGCGGCGCGACTGGTATCGCCCCGCTGGAGCGACGCCACGGCGCCACGGAGTTTCTCGGACATCTTTTCCGGATCCGCGAGCTGGAGATCGATCGCGGGCGTTGGCTCGAAAGGCGCCGGAGCGGCGACGGCCGCCGGCGTCGATGTCATGAGCAGGAGCAGGGCGCCCAGGAGAGGTTCTGTCGTCATGCGCGAATGTCGTGGCAGGAACCGTGCCACGTATGTCCGCCACGCGCCGCGCGCCCTATCCCTCTGATACATCCGAAAAAAGCTTCGTGCGCGCACGCGCGACGACGCGTGCACGTCGGCGCGCGCGGCAAACCATAAATGTTTCCGACGTCGAATGCGCGCGATCGCTCTCGACGGCGACGGGCGCCGTGGAACGCGATCTCTTCTCTATTGATGACCGTCCTGTGGGTCAGACGTATGTTCGTCGCTCTCGCCGTGGTCGTCCTCGCCGCTGGAGTCAGCTATGCGGACGAGCCGTACCACGACGGTGATGACGATGGTGCCGAGGCGCCGATGATGGAAGACAACCACGCGGCGGGCGACGACCCGGCACGTGGTTCGATGCCCTTGATCGATTCGGACTGGATCCCTGTCGGCAATCCGCCAGCGGGCAACCCTCCGGGAAATCCGCCAGCCGGTCCTCCGCCGGTCAACGTCGACGACCAGGGCAATCCCCTGGTGACGCCGGAGCCGGCCACGCTGGTTCTTCTCACGACGGGTGCCGCTGGGACCATGATCGCTCGGTGGCGCAAGCGCGGTCGTTGACAGCACGGCAGACGTTGTAAGGGCAGAAGGCGCCTGGCGGCATCGTCGCCAGGCGCCTCTTGACCGTTCGAGACGAGGACGTTTCCCCGTTCTCGCGTCCTGAGGCATCGCTCGATCTCACGTTCCGTCACACCGAGCACGCGCGCGCTCGCGTGATCCAGGCCGGCGTCGATGGCGCACACGGCACCGTGGTGCGCACCGTCGGTCTCACCCGCGGCTCCACCAGGGCCGAGCTCTCCACTACGGAATCGCTCTGTCATCACCACCCCGCGTTGTGGCAGGAACCATGCCACGGCACGCCACGAGCCACGCTGCGTCCTATGCCTTTGATAGAGGCGAAGAAATTCTCGAGCGTGCGCGGGTGACGACGGGGCCGGATCGCGCGGAGCGAAAAACCATAAACGTTTCCGACGCGGAATGCGAGGACCCTCCGCTGACAGCGACAGCCGTCGTGAGGCGCGAACCCTTGTCTCGCGCGGAGTTGATGTCGACAGGCCTCGACGCGCGTAGCGAGCGCTGACGCAAAATCTAACGAAAGGAAGACGCCTCCGTCGCCGTCACCGCGGTTTTCAAGATTTTCAGAGAAGGCACGACGATTGCTCTCGGCACAGGCTGGGGCGAAATTGGAGTGGGGAGGCAGTATTCATGAGTGAGTTCGCCCTTTGGGTTCGACGCACGTCTGTCGCTCTTACCGTGGTGGGTCTCGTCGCCGCAACCGGAACCAGCTGGGCCAAGCATGGTGCGGGAGAAGTGGAGGCGCCCGAGGCTCCGACCATCCCGGATCCGGCCGTCGCGCCCGAGCCACCGGCACCGCCGGCCAACAATCCTCCGGCTCCCGAGCCGCCGGCACCGCCGGCCAACAACCCGCCGGCTCCCGAGCCTCCGCCCGCTCCGGTGGCGGATCCTCCGGCTCCTCCGGCTCCCGATCCGGGTCCGGTGCTCGATCCAGGTCCGGCTCCGGCCGATCCAGGCCCGGCGCCGACGCCCGAGCCCGCGACGCTCGTGCTTCTCGCGACGGGTGCCGCAGGAACGGTGATCGCGCGCTGGCGCAAGCGCGGTCGTTAAGAGCGCAACAGGCGTAGCAAGGGCAGAAGGCGCCTGGCGGTCGTCGCCAGGCGCCTCTTGACCTTTCGAGGGCTCTGCCCGATAAGTCTCGGGAGTGACCTCGCAGATCACGACGTACGACGCCGACGTCCTCGTCATCGGTGGTGGGCCGGCAGGCTCGCTGGCCGGTATGACGCTCGCTCGACGGGGCGTCTCGACCGTCCTTCTCGACAAGAAGGTGTTTCCGCGCGACAAGCCATGCGGTGGCGGCATCCGTCACGGCGTCCGTCGCCGCTTTCCCGAGCTGATGCGCCATCTCGAGCAGCGCGTCCCCATCCACGAGATCTCCAAGGTCATGATGGAGGCGCCGTCGGGAGCGTCGGTCCTGGCGACGCTCGAGGAGCCTCTCTACCTCACGTTCCGCCGGATCGACTTCGACGCCGCGCTGCTCTGCTGCGCGCAAGACGCCGGCGCTCGGGTGATCGAAGGGGCTCGCATCGTGGCCATCGAGCGGGACGACACGGGCGTCACCGTCGGCTGTGCTGACGGCCGCCGGCTCACGGCGCGCGCGCTCGTCGGCGCCGACGGTGTCAACAGCATCGTCGCCCGCGCGGCCGGTCTCACGCACGGCTTCACCAACGCCGAGCTCGCCATCGACACGATGGAGGAGACGCCGCTCGAGGAGCTCGGCGTGGCCGATCCCGACGCCATCTATGTCGCCTATGGTTACAAGGGGTGGCCGGGCTACGGCTACGTCTTTCCCAAGCGCTGTTGCGTCGACGCCGGCGTCGGCTTCCTGTTGCCGTTCTTCAAGGAAACGCTGGGCGACGCGCCCTACGAGCATCACGCGCGCTTCCTGCAGGAGATGTCGGCCAAAGGTGTGGTGCGCGGCAGCTCGAATCCCGACAACTT
>QHSV01000527.1 GCA_003221655.1 Candidatus Rokuibacteriota bacterium | reverse complement strand
CCGACATGTTCCGCTGGGGGCTGATCGGGTGTACGCTCACTGTCGGATCGATCCTTGTGGGACTGCCCTGGGGAGCCGTCGGTGTAGCTGCTTCGTATTCTTTTACGAGCCTCGTGGTCGTCATCCCGCTGGTGTTCTGGTTCGTTGGGCGGAGTGGCCCTGTTCGCGCGCGCGATATCTACCGGACAATCGGCCCATCACTCGCGATGGTCCCCATCGTCATGTTTGTGTTATTCATTGTGCGACGGTTCCTCAGTGACGCGGACACATTGCTCAGTCTCTGCGTCGCCCTTGGTGCCACTGGATGTACCGCGCTATTCGTGCTCTATATCTCGCCCTCAGGTCGCGCAGCCATTCGGGACGTGGTTCGTTCCGTGGCGGTTCTTGGAGCCGCTCGGACAGCTCCACGCTAAGTTCTTCGCAAACTTTCAGTGAAGCCTGAACAGCCCGCATACGACACAGGCGAGCCATCGACGACGGCGGATGTCGACGAGCAAATCGCGGCTGCGATGCGGTCCTATCTCGAATCGACGTTGGGATGGCGGCACGATATGGCGGATCAACGGATTGCAGCGGAGCTGGCTCGCACCATTCAGAAGGACGTCGTCAAATATCTCCTGAGTCAGGGCATCGACTTTCGCGGAATGACCGTCCTTGATTTAGGTGCTGGACTGGGCGGTCTCTCCGCCGAAATGGTGCAGTACGGCGCCCGTGTGATTGCCATCGAGCCTGGTCAGCACTGGCGGCGTATCGCGGCGAAGAACGTGCAGCGTTTCGGCGGCGGCCAGGTGATCGGCGGAGTCGGGGAACACTTGCCGTTGAGAGAGTCCTCTATCGACATGGTCGTGAGCGTCCAAGTCCTCGAACACGTCGAGGATCCAGATGCGGTGATCCAGGAGGTTTATCGCGTTCTACGGGCAGGTGGGTTATTTTATCTCCGCTGTGAGAATTATCTATCGTTTCGGGAACCCCATTATCGTATTTTTTGGCTACCTCTCATGCCGAAATCGATAGGAGCCGTGTACTTGCGGCTACGCCGACGGTCGCCTCAATTCTTGCTCTCGGCAATTACGTACACGACCATCCTCTCGGTGCGCGCGGCACTACGCCGCTCCGGCTTCGTCTTGCAGCACGACGAGCGGATCAGGGCCATCGTGAGCAGTCCGGACCGTATCAAAACTGCTTGGAAGCGCTGCTTGCTGAAGCCGCTAGCTTCCCAGACTCCGCGGCTAGCACATGTTTCCGCCCGACTGCTGACCACTGCCGTCCGCCTGTGTGCGCAAAACATCAGCGAGGTTGCGACAAAGCCAGCCGTGTCATCGAGGTCGCCAAGCGCGTGACACATCTGCCACTCCCGCTATTGATTGAGTCGCCTGAGGCGGCAAAGAACACAAACCATCCCCTGTGGGGCAGTGTGTCGTGATCGTCACCCCGAACCTACCGAATATATCGGAGACCTTCACTCAGGCGCACATCGACCGCTTACCCGCACGAGTGGTTCTCGCATACGGATCGCCGCCGCGAGTGGCGGGGCGCCCAGTGCTCTCGCGGACACGGCGCGCTGTCTCTAAGGTCTGGCGTATCGTCTCTGGCACGGGAACGGATTCGGTCACGTTGGCGTCGAGCTGAATGGACGCACTCGACGTGACCGCGCCCTCCGGGAAAGAACAGGTGAAGACCACCAGTCTTACCTCCCAACAGGTGGCGGTATGCGTCGGCTTGTTGATTGGGATCTTGTTGCTGCTCTTCGCGCGGGTTCTCCGTGACCTCGCCGACCTATGGTGGACGCGAGATGATTACCTGCACGGCTTCCTCATTCTGCCGTTGAGCCTGTTCCTCGTGTGGACGCGCCGGGCGGCGCTGCGCCAGCTGGCGCCGCAGCCGGCCGTGCCTCTCGGTCTGGCCGTCATGTTGTCGGCGGCGCTCCTGCTCCTGCTGGGGGACGCGGGAGGCATCGTCACGCTGACCGGGCTGTCGTTGATCGCCATGATCGCCGGCATCGTGCTTCTGTTATTTGGCGTCGCCGTGCTGACGGCGGTCGCGTTCCCGCTCGCATATCTCGGGTTCATGATTCCCGTCCTCGACATTGTCCTCGTCCCGTTGCGGTGGCCCTCGCAGCTCTTGACTGCACGTATGGCCGTGGAATCACTTCAGCTCCTGGGTTTCGCTGTTCTCCTCGATCGACAATACATCGTGCTGCCGTGGATCACATTGGAGGTCGCGGCCGTCTGTAGTGGAGTCAATTACCTGGTGTCCGTCGTCGCCGTCGGCCTCCCGTTGGCGTGGTTGACGTTGAGGAAATGGTCGAGCTGGGCGGCGTTGATCGGCGGTGGACTGATTATCTCGGTGGTGGCGAATTGGGTGCGCGTCGTTTTGATCGCCGTTTTGACTTCGACGGGAGCGCCGGTGCTCCACGGCCCGTTTCACATGCTTCAGGGAATGTTCGTGGCCTGGATGGGATACGCAGCGCTCTTCGCGGTGAACTCGGGCCTCGTGAGACTCGAACGCCGGTCGTCGGGAGCAGACGCGCCACGATCACTGGCGGAGCCGCCCGGTCGGAGCGCGTATACCGTTGAATGGTACCGATCGTGGTCGGTTGCGATGGTGACTCTCGGTGTCCTCGCGGCTTGCCTGTTCCTTTACGATCGAGGCCCCGTCGCGCTGAAGTCGGGTTTTGTTACGTTCCCAGCCCAGCTGGGGGGCTGGCACCAGAGCGCCGTTGACGCTTCGCCCGTCATCTTCAGGGTCGAGGAAGCGGACGACGAGCTCCGACGGACGTACCGGAACGACCAGGACCGCACGATTCAGCTCTACGTCGCGTATCTGAGATCGCAGCATATCAGGGCAAATTGGCGAGCGTGTGGCAGGCCATATCCCGAGGCCGGACGAATGGAGCCTTGGTCGTGGTTTCTCAGGACACGACCCCCCAAAACGACAGCGGCATGGGCGCAGCGGAAGAGGCATTCATTCGGGACGTTGTCTCGGCGCTCCAGAGCCACCTGCCTTGACGGTGGAATGGCGAAGAGTGGAAGGACCGTCTGGCGTGTGATTCGGGTTCATGTGGCTCGAACCTTCTCCGACTTTCTGGCTCTCGGCGCTCGCTGGAACGCGTTACTGAAGGAGTCTGCGTCAGACAACGTTTTCTTGACGTGGGAGTGGCTGTACACGTGGGCCAAACACTATCTGGAAGAAGGGCAGCTCTGGATCGTGCTCGTGTTCAAGAACGACGAGCTGATCGGGGTAGCTCCGTTTTGCGTACGACAACGCGTCACCGAAGTGATCTCGGTCCGCGAGATGCGATTTCTCGGAAGCGACGATGTTGGATCGACGCATCTCGACTTCATTGTCCGGAGGAAACACAAAGCGACGGTGCTGCGAGCCATCTATCGTCACCTTCATGAAGAAGCTTCGGGGGAGTGGGATCTGTTGACTCTCTCCGAGCTTCCAGCCGAATCGTCGTCCATCGATCTGTGGGAGCTCCTGGTCGGCGAAGCGGGAAGGGTCCTCGAGGTCGCCGGCATGACGGTGGAGCCGTTCATCGACCTCCGCGACGGCCTCGAGCACTTCCTGGCATCCCTCAGCGGTAACGAACGGTCCAACCTTCGACGGAAGCAAAGGCACCTCGAAGGCTTGGGTCGCGTTACCTACGAGCGTGTGTCGTCGACTCCAGACGTCGAGAGGGCGATGGATCTGTTAATCGACCTGCATCAGATGCGGTGGAGACAGAAGGGCGCCGCGGGCGTTTTCGCGGACGACCGGCGCCGCGGATTCCACCGAGAGATCGCGTGTGCGTTCAGCGAACAGGGCTGGTTACGAATGGACTTTCTGCGTCTCGAGGGCGAGGCGATCGCCGGTGTCTACGGCTATGCATACAGGGACCGCTACTCGTTCTATCTGCCGGGACTGAACCCGAAGGTCGCCGCCAAGAGCAGTCCCGGAATTCTCTTGCTGTTCCGGTGCGTCCAGGAAGCGGTGAGTGAAGGGTACAAGGAATTCAATCTGCTGCAGGGCGCCGCCGACTACAAGATGGCGTGGGCCACCGGCCTCCGTCGCTGCGTCACACTGCAGTATTACAACCGGCATCTGCGCTCGGCCGTGGTGAAAGCGCTCGAAAGCGGAAAATCGATGATCAAGATGTTGGTGCGGTAGGTCCTCAGGATGCTGACCACCACCGTGGTCGCACGGGAACAGGCCTGCACACGCTGGGATCGATATGTCCTGAGCCACCCGGGCGGCAGCGGCTATCACCTGATGGCATGGCGCCGGGTGATGGAAGACGCCTTCGGCCACGCAACGTTCTACCTCATGGTGACCGACGAAGATCAGGCAGTCCATGGGGTGTTGCCGCTCGTCTTCCTCTCCAGTCGACTCTTTGGTCGCCTTCTGGTGTCGATGCCCTACGTGAATTACGGCGGCCTCCTCGCGGACACGGTGGAGGCGCAAGATGCGCTGCTGAAAGCGGCCGTAGATCTCGCGAAGAAACAGGGGGCAGCGCACATCGAGCTGCGACAGTCGGAAGTCCTGGGTCTCGGATGGCCGAGCAAGCAGCACAAAGTGTCGATGCGGTTGGAGCTGCCCAAGCGTTTCGAAACGCTGTGGGAAGGATTCCCGCCGAAATTGCGTAGCCAGGTTCGGCGTGCCCGGAAGGCGGGAATGGTCGTCCGATCCGGAGGCGCGGACCTCCTCGACGATTTCTATCGGCTCCTCGCACGAAATATGCGCGATCTGGGCACGCCTGTCCATGCACGGGGCGTGTTCGAGACCTTCTTGAAGACCCTGCCAGACGAGACCCGAATTTGCCTCGTCTCCATGGCGGGGCAGCCGATGGCGGCGGGATTCTTGTACGGGTTTCGGGAAGTCCTGGAGATCCCGTGGGCGGCGGCGGATCGACGACACAAGGAGCTTTCGGCGAACATGCTCCTCTACAGCGCCGCGCTGGAATTCGGGTGCGGGGCAGGGTACCGAGTGTTTACGATCACACAGATCGTCGGTCCGGCGATCGTGAGGAACATCCCCTGAGAGTTCACCGCACCGTTCCTCCGGCGGCGGCGCCGCTTTTCCCCACCGACCTGCTCCATGCATTGGCCGGCCAGCTGTGGCCGCAGAGGTATCTGGGTAGGTTGGAGAAAGAGTTGAGGGAGTATTGCGGTGTCAGCGGCCTGTGTCTCGTATCATCGGGACAGGCAGCTCTCTATCTCATCCTGGAGGCTTTGAAGGTATTGTCGCCTCGACGCGACGTCGTGATGCCAGCGTATACATGCTTTTCCGTACCCGCGGCGGTCGCGCGCGCAGGCCTCAGAATCCGGCTGTGTGACGTCGATCCGGAGACGTTCGATTTCGACCATGAACTGCTCGCCCGCACGGTCGACAGCGAGACCCTCTGCGTCGTTGCGACTCATCTCTTTGGCATTCCCGCCGACATGGATCGGATCACGCGTCTCTGCGCGGATCGGGGCGCCTTCGTCGTGGAGGACGCGGCGCAAGCGATGGGGGGCCGCCGCGACGGAAAGCTCCTCGGGACGATCGCGCATGCCGGCTTCTTCAGTCTCGGGCGGGGAAAGAACGTCACGTGTGGCTCCGGCGGCATCGCCGTCACACGGTCGGCCGAGATCGCCGGCGCGATGGCGCGAGTGTACGCGACGCTCCAACCGCCAACTTCGTTTCAGACGCTGGGCGAGTTCTTACGCGTCCTGGCCCTGAGCATCTGTATCCGTCCCGCGCTTTACTGGCTTCCCGCGGGCATGCCGTTCCTCCGTTTGGGCGAAACCATCTTCGACCCGAATTTCCCGATCCGCCGGCTGTCGGGGATGAAGGCAGGGCTTTCCCGCCGCTGGCGGAGGCGCCTCGAGGTATCAAACGACACCAGGGTCAGGTCGGGACGGCATTTTGGCGCCACCCTACGGCCGAATGCCTCGCGGACGGCGATTCCCTACCTGCGCTTTCCCCTCCTCATGGACAGTCGGGACCGGCGGGATCGGACGCACGCGGCGTTGCGGCGACTTGGCGTGAGCCTGATGTACCCGACGCCCGTCAGCGAGATCCCGGCGATCCGGTGGGCTTACGACGGCTCGCGCTTCCCCGCAGCTCAGCGAATCGCCGACACGCTCGTCACCCTGCCCACGCACGAGTTTGTGTCGGAGCCCGATCGGCAGGCCATCAGTCACTGCTTGAGCCGGCAGCGCGCCGGTATGGCGAGCTGACATGAAGCTGATTGTGACCGTCGACACCGAGGAGGACCGCTGGGGCAACGTCCGCGCGTCGCACTATGGCGTCGAGAATATCGGAGCGCTCCCTGATTTCCAGAAGCTCTGCGACGAGCTGGGGGTGAAGCCCACCTATCTCGTGACCTATCCGGTTGTGACCGACGAGACCGCCGCCGCCATCCTACGAACGTTGCTAGAAGGCGGGAACTGCGAGGTCGGGGCGCACTGTCACCCATGGAACACTCCCCCATTCGAGGAACCGGAAAGCAAGCGGAATACGATGCTGTCCAACCTGTCCCAGAACCTTCAGCACAAGAAGATGGCGTTCTTACGTGATTCTATCGAGCGACATCTGAAGATCAGCCCGGTGTCTTTCAGGAGCGGGCGATGGGGATACAGCCAGAGCGTCGCGACGAACCTCGCGAAGCTCGGCTTCACAGTCGACTCATCGATCACGCCGTTCACCGACTGGACCTTCGTCGGCGGTCCGGATTTTTCCGCCGCGACGCCGCCTGCCTTCCGGTTCTCCGCAGACGATATTTTCCACCAGTCGCCGGACGGCGAGCTGACGGAGATTCCCGTCACGATCGGCTATGTCGGCTGGCTGAGCTCCGATATGCGCTGGTGCAATGCGGTGCAAAGGGTCGTTCAGCGCAAGCGCTTTGCGCGGGCGCGAGTCGCTGGAATTCTCTCGAAGGCGAATGTGATCAGGAAAGTCTGGCTGTCCCCGGAGACTTCCGACGCCGGCGAGATGATTCGCCTGGCCCGGCGCCTGCAAAGTCAGGGGTACCGCTTCCTGAATCTGACGTTCCACTCGCCGTCGCTTCGGGCCGGCCTCACGCCCTTCGTGCGTACGCAGCAGGCCGAACAACGATTCTGGGAGAAGCTCAGACGGTTTTTCAGTTTCGCTCGCGACAGCGGGATCGAAGCCGTGAAGCTGAGCGACGCGCTGGTCCGATGAGGCTCGAGGCCGCGCGTCCGAAGCGCTTCGCTAAAG
>QHSV01000300.1 GCA_003221655.1 Candidatus Rokuibacteriota bacterium | reverse complement strand
TCATGAGCGCGCTGACGTCGGCGTCGATCCGCTGGGGGATGGCGGTCGGCAGGCACGACACCGACAGCTCGTGGAGCACGAGGTTCAGGATGCCCTTCTGCTCTCTCACCCCCGCCGCTTCGCCCACGGGGCGTACGCTGACCTGGACGGTGATGGCGCGGTCCGCGGCCACCTCTTGCAGGTCGACGTGGAGCAGCTGCTCGGTGACGGGATCGAACTGCAGCTCGCGGATGATCGCGAGCCTGGCGCCGTTGCCCGGCTCACCGTCGAACTTGAGGGTGAGCAGCTGGGTCGTGCCCTCGTGACCGTGGATCATCCGTAGCACGGCCTTCGGGTCCACCGTGACGGTCTCGGCCTTCCGGCCGTCGTAGAGGATCGCCGGCACGACGCCCGCTCGGCGCAGGCGTTTCGCGACCTCTTTGCCAGTCACGTCGCGTCGCTTGATCATCAGCTCTTGCATCGCCATGCGTTGCTCCTTGAGAGTCGAATTACGCGAACAGCGTCGAGACGGATTCCTCGTCGTGGATGCGCCGGATGGCCTCGCCCAAGAGCGGGGCGACCGTGAGCACCGTGATGCGCGAAGCACTGCGCTTGTCGTCGGTCACCGGGATCGAGTTGGTGACGACGACCTCCTCGATCGGAGAGGTCTTGATGCGCTCCATCGCCGGCCCGGACAGCACCGCGTGGACACCGCAGGCCAGGATGCGCCGGGCGCCCTCGCGCTCCACCGCGGTCACCGCCTGCAGCAGTGTGCCGGCCGTGTCGATGATGTCGTCGATGACGATGGCATCGCGTCCCTTGACGTCGCCGATGAGGTGCATGGCGACCGCCGAGTTCGGCCCCTCTCGCCGCTTGTCGATGATAGCCAGACCGGCGTCGAACCGCTTGGCCATCGCGCGGGCCCGTTCCACGCCTCCAGCATCCGGAGCGACGATCACCGGCTCGTACAGATCCTTCTTGCGAAGGTAGTCGATCATCACGACCGGGCCGGCGAAGAGATGGTCCACCGGGACGCTGAAGAAGCCCTGGATCTGGCCGGCGTGCAGGTCGAGCGCCAGCAGTCGGTCGATACCCGCCGCCTCCAGCAGGTCGGCCACGAGCTTGGCCGAGATCGGCACGCGGGGTTGCACTTTACGGTCCTGGCGCGCGTAGCCGTAGTAGGGCAGCACCGCCGTGATCCGACGGGCCGATGCGCGCTTCATCGAATCCACCATGATCAAGAGCTCCATCAGGGTGTCGTTCGCGGGAGGGCAGGTCGGCTGGACGAGGAACACGTCGGCGCCGCGCACGTTCTCGTTGACCTGCACGTACACCTCGCCGTCCGAGAAGCGCGCCACCTCGGCGTCGGACACCGGGACGTGCAGGTATTGCGCAATCTCCTCGGCGAGGGGGCGGTTCGCGCTGCCCGTGAACAGCTTCAGCTCGTACGCCATCGGCGCCTCGCTCCTAAAGTGTGGTTGGGGCGGGAGGATTCGAACCTCCGAATACGGGATCCAAAGTCCCGCGCCTTAGCCGCTTGGCCACGCCCCAGCGTGTGTCTGTCTGGAGAAGGGGGCTCCGCCCCCCTCTCGACTCCCCCGCGAACCTGCGGGGCGTCGGGTCCGCCCCCCTCTCGACTCCCCCGCGAGCCTGCGGGGCGTCGGCTCCGCCCCCCTCTCGACTCCTCTCGGCCGCGACGTCCGGCGGCTACTCTACCGTACCCGTATGGCGGGCCCACGCAAGGCCCGGACTGCCCAGCACGCCCAGCGAGCCTGCGCGACCCGGGCTCGGATTTGTCGGGCATGGTCGTACGAGCGCGCCACGCCGAACACCGTGAGCCCACTGCCCGACATCGCCGCACCCAGCGCGCCCGCCGCCAGAAGGGCGGCCTCCATCTGCTCCACTTCCCGGTAACGGGACGTCGCGACGCGCTCGAGCGTGTTACCGAGCGTCGCCGCAACCCGGCTCGGCTGCCGGCTCCGGAGAGCTGCCGCCATGCCTCGGACCCGGCCACCGTCAGAATACATCGCGGGCACGACACCGTCGTAGATCTCGGCGGTGCTCGCCGCGACGCGCGGATTCACGAGCACGAGTGCCAGTGCGCAACTCGGCAGCGACTCGAGCTGCTCACCCCGTCCGGTCCCCAACGCGGCGCCGCCGCGAAGGAAGAACGGCACGTCCATCCCCAGCGTCACCGCCAGCTCGGCGAGTCGTGTGCCCGGCCACCGGAGTCCCCACAGCCGATTCAGTCCGACGAGCACCGCCGCGGCGTCAGTCGATCCACCGCCGAGGCCAGCGGCCACCGGAATCCGCTTCTCCAGCGTGATCCGCGTGCCACGGCCCGACCCGGCCGCGTCCTGCAGAGTCCACGCCGCTTTGAACGCTAGATTGGTCCCGTCCGTCGGAACATCGGACGCGGTGGTGCGGAGCTCCAAGACATCCGCGTCCTCGAGCACCAACCGATCAGAAAGATCCACAGCCTGCATGACCGTGGCGATTTCGTGGTAGCCGTCGTCCCGCTGCCCGAGAACCTCGAGCGCCAGGTTGACCTTGGCCGCAGCGCTGAGCACGAGGCGACGGGCCTTCCCCGACCGCTTCGACACGACACCGAACCATAGCACGGGCCTGAGGCCCGTTCAACGGATGCTCTGTGTTTTCGCCCCTTTCGGGACCGCCACCGTGAAGCGTTCCTCCTCGATTCCGCCCCCCTCGACGAGATTCTGGTAGGTGATGGATCCCGTTACGTACGACTGCGCCGCCTCGAGATCGAACCCGGTAAGGACGCCCGTCCCGTTTCTCCGGTACTTGATGAGCGCGTTGAACGGGCTCCCAAAGATCTCCAGCTGTCGGACCGTGCCCGTCTCCAGGTCGAGCCACACGCGCTGCCGACCGCCGACGCTCACGAGACTCAGGGACGGCCCCGCATCGTCAGGGGGCAAGAGCTCGGCAGACCTCAAGTCGGGCGGCGGCGCCACGCGTCCGGTGAGCGCTGCGACGAGATCTTCAGGGTTGAGAGGCAGACCGAGAACCTTTGCGACAGTCTCGGCGTTGGCCGGCCCGACATGAGCCTCGTTCTTCACGGCGTTGTACGCAGTCACCCGGCCTTCGTGAATGGCGACGAGCAGAATCGGCGGACCGAATGGCGCGAGCGCTTCGAAACGGATTGAGCTCGGCGCCTTGACGAGAAGAACGCCGCGGAGACGCTGGCGCTCGCGGCCCCTTGTCAGGGCGATGTCGGCGAGAGCACGTAGGTCGGTGAATTCGCTCGAACGATCGGCGAGGAGCGTGAGTGCTCGGCGAGCGGCCGCGCCGACGGGCTCCTGGGGCGGCACCGTCGCGCATGCGGCGTGGAGCGCAAGCAGCAAGAGGAGGAGGAGACTACTGAGAGGCCTTTGGGCCACCCTTGACCCGGCGTTGGCGGTCCTTGAGGTCGTCGACCTTCTTCTTGACCCCGTCGGCGGCCGGATCGAGCTGTAGGGCTTTCTCCCACGCGGCGAGGGCGTCGTCGTCGAGGCCGTTCTTGACGAACGCATCTCCAAGGTGCTCGTAGATCACTGGATCCGGTTCCTTGGTTTTCGCCACCGCGCGTTTGAGCTCCTTCAGAGCCTCGGGATATCGTCCCTGCTGGTAGTACGCCCAGCCGAGACTGTCGATGAAGTAGCCGTTCTCGGGCTCCAGATCGAGCGCCTTGGTGATGAGCTGGACCGCCTCGTCGAGGTTCTGGCCGCGCTCGGCATACATGTAGCCGACGTAGTTGTAGGCCTCGGCGTGCCTAGGATCGAGCGAGATCACGCGCCGGAAGGCCCCGACCGCGTCATCGAACCGCGCCTGCTTCTCGTAGACGACGCCGAGCTGGAAGTGGAGGTCCTTTTGTTTGTCGTCGAGCCCCAGGCCCTCCAGGAGCGTTTCGCCCGCTCGCTCGTACTGCTTGGCGCGGTAGTACGCCGTCCCGAGGTAGAGGAATAGCTCCGGCCGCTTGGGCTCGAGGTTGACCGCCTCGCGCAGCGTCGAGATCGCCTCGTCGAATCGCTTGGCCCGGCCGTAGAGGAACCCGAGTTGAACGCGCGCGTCGATGGACCGCGGGTCGGCGCGCAGGATCCGCTCGAGCTCGGACTTCGCCTCCGCGTCGCGACCGCCGTCCATATAGGTGGTGGCGAGGAAGTAGCGGGCACGGAGGTTGGACGGCTCGAGCGCCACGACGCGCCGGAACGCGTCGGTGGCGCGCTCCCACATCTTCTGCTCGTAGTACACGGCGCCGAGCTTCATCCAGACGCGCGGATTCTGCGGTGTGGCCTCGGCGAGCCCCTCGAGCTCGGTCTGGGCTTCGGAGAGCCGCCCCAGCCGGATCAAGAGGTCTGCCAGCTTCTCGGCGAACGCCGGATTGTCCGGGTTCGCCTTGACGGCTCGCCGGTACACTGCGATCGCCTCGTCGCTCTTGTGGAGCGCCTCCGCGTAGACGGCGCCGAGCGCGCTCCAGGCGCCATCGTGGTCGGGGTCGAGATTGACGGCGGCGGTGAGGCGGGTGATCGCCTCGTCCCACGACTCGGTCTCGATCGCGAGGCGCCCGAGGAGGAACTGCGCCTGGGCCAGGCCCGGGTGCCGCTCGACGAGGCGGAGGAGCACGGTCCGCGCTCGGTCGTACGCCTTCTGCTCCACCTGGATGCGCGCCAGCATCAGATAGGGCTCTTCGGAGTTCGGGCTGAGCTGGATCGCGCGCTCGAGTTCGACCTCGGCCTCCGCGTACTTGCGTTGGGCCCGCAGGAGTTCGGCGAGCGTCATGCGCGTCGCCATCTGGTCCGGGGCCAATTCCACGGCGCGCCTGGCCGCACTCACGGCCTCGTCCAGGTTGTCCGCTCGCACGAGCAGCTGGGCAAACTGGGTCCAGAGAGCGGCCGCGTTCGGGTCACGCTTGAGGGCGCTCCGCATGAGCGGGACCGCCTCCTTGAATCGGCCTGCCTGGACGTGCATCTGGGCAACGGAGTATGCGTAGTACGCATCGGCGCGGGGGTCGGCGGCGGCCGAACGACGCGGGATCTGCTCGTCGTCGCGGGCGAGCGTCGGGCCCCCGGCAGCCGCACAGCCGGCCAGCGCGGTCACGACGACGATCGCCGCCAACCCACGCCAGGCCTTCGTCAGGAGACGTCGCGCCGCAGCCGCGACAGTCGGGTCGGGGATGGCCCCTGTTGCCTCGTCGATTTCGCGCAGGGCCCGGGCGTCGAGCGGCGCCGGCTGCCCGCCGCCCGTGCGGGCGGCCGGCTCGGCCTCGATTCTTCCCGAGACGAATCGGAGTGAGCGGACTGCGTTGAACCGTTCGCTGAGACGTCGGGTCAACTCCTCGCTGCGTAGAGTCAACTCGTGAAGCCAGGGCGAGTTGTCCACGGCCACGGTGAGGCAGCCGTCGGCGAAGGTGCGGGGCTGGGCTCGGCGGGCAGCGTCAGGGCCGACGACCTCCGGCCAGGCCCGACGAATTCGATAATCCAGGAGCCGGTCTCGCAGGTCGGGCACCGCGGTCAGCAGCAGATCGGCGACGGCGCGCGGCGGCCGAATGTCCATGCTCTCGTATCATACATCCATCATCCACCCCGCGACGCAGGCCCCGCGAGAGCGACTGGGAACCCTGATATAGTGGCGTCAATCATGGCAAAACCGAGGCGCGGCGATGTTCTCGATCTGACGATTGACGACCTCGCCTTCGGCGGCGAGGGCGTGGGCCGGGTTGAGGGTTACGTCATCTTCGTGCGCGGCGTGGTCCCCGGCGACCGGGTACGCGTGAGGGTGGTCGAGGCGCGCTCGCGATTCGGGCGGGCGGTAATCGAGTCCCTGGAGACGTCCTCGCCCGATCGGGTGGAGGCGCCGTGCGCCTACTTCGGTCGCTGCGGCGGTTGTCGGCTCCAGCACGTCTCGTACACCAAGCAGCTCGCCTTCAAGGAAAAGCAGGTGCGTGACTGTCTCGAGCGCATCGGCGGGCTCGGCGCGTTCGAGCTCCGGCCCATCCTGGCGGCGCCCGACGCCTACGGGTACCGGAACAAGATGGAGTTCACCGTCGTGCGGAGCGGCGACGGCGGGTCCCCGGCGATCGGCCTTCACCAGGCGGACCGGTACGATGTGGTTCTGGACATCGAGCGCTGCCTCCTGCAGTCGGAGACGATGAACGTGCTGCTCGACGAGTTGCGGGCGCAAGCGCGCGCGCGGGGGCTCTCCGTTTACGATCAGGATTCGGGCGAGGGGCTGCTGCGCTTCGCGACCCTGCGCGAGGGCCGCCGCACCGGCGAGGCGATGGTCAACATCGTCGCCGCCGCGCCCGACGTGGTGGCGCTGGGCCCGGTTGCGGAGCAACTGCGCGCGCGGGTCCCGTCGGTGGCCAGCGTGGTCCTGAACGTGAACGCGAAGAAGGCCTCCGTCGCGGTCGGCTCGGAGGAGCATCTGTTGCTCGGGCGTGATCACATCCGGGAATCGCTGGGCGGGCTCACGTTCCAGGTGTCGGCGAGCTCCTTCTTCCAGACCAACACCGTGCAGGCCGAGCGGCTCTTCGCCGTGGTCGAGGCGGCGTGCGGGCTCGACGGCGGTGAGACGGTCATGGATCTCTATTCGGGGACCGGCGCGATCAGCCTCCTTCTCGCGCGCCGCAGCCGATGGGTATATGGCATTGAAGTGTCGGCGGCTGCCGTGACCGATGCGATCCGCAACGCGCGGGAGAACGGGATCGAGAACTGCACGTTCCTCCCGGGCGAGGTACGCCACGTTCTCCCGACACTGATGCGCGACGGCGTACGGGCGGAGATCGTGGTCGCCGATCCACCCCGAGCCGGCTTCCATCCGAAGGCGCTCCATGCGCTCGCCGCGCTCGGGCCGGAGCGGCTCGTGTACGTGTCATGCAACCCCTCCACGCTCGCGCGCGACGTCGGAGACCTCGTCCGCCAGGGCTACCGGCTCGAGTGGGTCCAGCCCGTCGACATGTTTCCGCAAACGCCGCACATCGAAGCGGTCGCCCGTTTGCGACGGGCGCCGTGAAAATCTATCTGGCGCGCCGGCTTGCGCAGTCGCTCCTCGTCTTGCTGGGGGTATCCTTCATCGTCTTCTTCATCCTCTATCTGACCGGTGACCCGGCGCTCGTCCTGCTGCCTCCTGACGCCTCCGCGGAAGACGTGCAGAAATTCCGCGAGGCGATGGGGTTCAACGATCCGTTCATCGTCCAGTACGGACGCTTCTTTTTGGGCGCGCTCCGCGGGGACTTCGGGCAATCCGTGCGCCACGGCGAGCCCGCCTTCAATCTCGTCATCGAACGCATGCCGGCCACCTTCGAGCTCTCCGGCGCCGCGCTGCTGGTCGCGCTCTGTCTGGCGATCCCCGCGGGGATCGTCTCGGCCGTGCGGCGCAACACCGTGATCGACTACATCTCGACGATCGTCGCGCTGCTCGGGCAGTCGATGCCGACCTTCTGGCTGGGGATCATGCTGATCCTCGTTTTCTCCGTGCAGTTCAATTTGCTGCCCTCGTCCGGACGAGGCTCGCTCGAGCACCTCGTCCTGCCGGCGATCACCCTGGGGCTCTTCACGACCGCGCGCATCACGCGGTTGACGCGCTCGGGCATGCTCGAGGTGCTGAGCCAGGACTACATCCGGACGGCGCGGGCCAAGGGCGTGAGCAACCCGCCCGTCGTCTGGAAGCACGCCCTCAAGAACGCCGCGATCCCGATCGTGACCATCATCGGGATCGAGCTGGGCACCTTGCTCGGAGGCTCGGTCATCACCGAGACGATCTTCGCCTGGCCGGGCGTCGGCCGCCTGTCGGTCCAGGCCATCTACAATCGCGACTACCCGGTGGTGCAGGCGGCGGTCTTCCTCCTCTCGTCCACCTTCGTGCTCGTCAATCTGGTTGTTGACGTCCTGTACACCTACCTCGACCCGCGGATTCGGCTGCGATGAACAGCGTGCCGCTGAGCCGCGCCGTGGACCTCTCGGCCGGGCGCGCCTCAGCGCCGCGCGAGTGGGCTCTGTTCGCGCGGCGCCTCGCCCGCCGGCGGACGGCCCTCT
>QHSV01000299.1 GCA_003221655.1 Candidatus Rokuibacteriota bacterium | reverse complement strand
GGCGCGCCGGTCGAGATCGTGATCCCCGACAACGCGAGCGCCGAGCGCAAGAAGCGCATGCTCGCGCACGGGGCGCACCTGGTCTTCACCGATGCGCTCCTGGGCTACGACGAGGCGCTCCGGGAAGTGCGCCGCCGCTGGGAGGCCGACCCGGGCCGCTACTTCTTCTGCGACCAGTACAGCAACCCGGACAACTGGCGGGCGCACTACGAGACGACGGCCACCGAGATCCTGCAGCAGACCGGTGGCCGGCTGACCCACGTCCGAGAAAGTGATCGACGAGCGCGTCCCGGTCACTGTCGACGAGGCGTACAGGATGTGCGTGCGGCTGGCGGCGGCGGGCTTCTTCGTCGGTCAGTCGTCCGGGGCCTACATGGCCGGTGTCGAGCGTGTCGCGCAACGCGTCCGACGGGGCCGATTCGTCACGGTCTTCAACGACCTCGGCGAGCGCTACTTCTCCACCCGCCTCTGGGATTAATGCCGTAGGGGCCCCGACATGGCCCCCCACACGCGACTGCACCCCCAGAGCGAGTGCCGAGTCCCACAACTCACGCTGAAGATCCACTACCAGTAGAGCCGGCCGGCGGGCGGGTGCGGGGGGCGGTTGGAACTCCGTGAACAGGCCGAATTCCATTCCACCCTCCGAATCAAATTCGGTTTATCCTACGCCAGAGCGTCCCGTGACGGGGGGCCAAGATTGGGGGCCAATAATGGCAGGTGACAGAGTGTTCGACCGGAGTGCCGAGGACATCGGAAACATCTTGCTGCTCGAGCACGTCAACGTGAAGATCCCGGACCAGGTGATCGCGACGAACTTCTACGTGACGGCTCTCGGGCTCACGCGCGACCCGTACATGAACACCGGCACCGAAAACATGTGGATCAACGCGGGGCAGCAGCAGTTCCACATGCCGACCGGGAAGCCGGAAGTGCTGCGGGGGATCGTGGGGTTCGTCATTCCAGACCTCGAAGGGCTGAAGATGCGGCTGGGAGGCGCCCGCGAGAAGCTCGCAGGCACGAAGTTCGCCTGCGCCGCCGAGGACAAGTACATCAGCGTGACCTGTCCGTGGGGGAACCGGCTGCGGTTCCACGCTCCGGGCCCGGAGTTCGGTGACATGACCCTGGGCATCCCGTACGTGGAGTTCGCCGTCCGGCCCGGCACCGCGGTGGGGATCGCGAAGTTTTACCAGGCCGCGATGGGGGCGCCCGCGACCGTCTCGTTCAACGGCAATGTCTCCGCGCGCGTCCAGGTCGGCGCCAAACAGCATCTGGTCTTCCGCGAGACCACCGAGCCCGAGGCGATGTACGACGGCCACCACATCGCGATCTATGTCGTGAACTTCTCGGGCCCGCACAAGTGGCTGAAGGAGCGCGGTCTCATCAGTGAGGAGTCGAACCCGGTGCAGTACCGGTTCAAGGACATCGTGGATCCCGAGACCTCGAGGGTGCTCTTCACCATCGAGCACGAGGTGCGGAGCGCGACCCACCCGATGTTCATGCGCCCGCTGGTAAGCCGCAACCCGACGCAGCGGCAGGCGACGTACCAGCGCGGCCGCGACGCGTTCTACCCGGGAGCCGTTTAGACCCTTCGCGAGGACGTAGGTTCTGCTCCCGGCGCCGAGCTCCGGCGCCGGGAGCAGACGACGCAGCCGCTACTGCAGATACTTCTGATACTTCGGCGGCTTGCTCCCAACGCCGCTCCCGCCGCTGCGCGGGTCCACGTTCAGCAAGCTCCCTAAGTTCACGAGTGTGGTGACGCCGACGGTGAGGCTGGAGCTGCTGCTCGTGCTCCCCGTCCCGCTGGTGCTCAGGTCACCACTGAGGGTGCCGGTAACAGTCGGTTGGGTGGATAGTAGTGCTTCCGCGTCCAGCGTCGCCTCGCGGGTCGCCTGCTGCACGGCCGCTGTAGCGGTGGCGGACGATGCGACGCTCGGCACGATCTGGAAGTCCGCGGTGAGCCGCTGCGCCTCGTCCGGGCCGATCGGGGCCGGGCGCGACAGGGAATTGGAGCCGATGGCCGTCACCGCCTGACGCGTGCCCACGTCCACGGAGGGTCCGACGCGCTGCCGCGTGACGGGGTCGAGCCGCGTGACGTCGACCAGGCCGCGCAGGACGGTGATCGTCGACTGAACGCCGCCGGCGACCGGGAAGACCTCGGCGACCACGACGGTCCCGCGGATCGCGGTCACGGCATTGGGTGTCCTGATCTCGACGACTTCGCCCGGCTTCATCAAGCCCTTGGAGACCGCCACGGAGATTCGGCCGGCGCCGAGCTCGATGGTCGAGGTCCCCGGCACCTCGGTGATGGTCAGGACCGAGCGCTCGCGCGCGGTCACTGTGGCCTTGCCGCCGAGCAGGACACGAACGATCGAGCGCTCGCCGGTGGTGATGCGGTCGTGGAGATAGACGCCGTCCTTGAACCGGAGCGGCTGCGGCTGTGGCAGCGCCAGGCGCGCGACCGTCGCCGTGCCCTCGAGGTTCGTCACGATGCCGACCCGCTCTTGGGCGCAGGTCGCGGGCGGCGGCGACAGCGTCGCCGCGCCGGTGATGAGCAGTGCTCCGATGACTCGCTTCGCGAGACCCATAGTCTCCTCCGCCGCCGGCGCCACGTCGAGCGATCCCTGGGCGCGCGGCGCAGAGCTGATGGAGCAAGCGAAGTGCCACGATATTCCGGATTTCCGATAAAATAGAACCGAAAGGTTCTTATCGGTTTGGGCCACCGGTGAGGAAGACACCGCTGGCCATCCTCGAGCCAGAATGCCAGCTTCTGGCCACGCTGACCGTGGCAGCACACAATTCCGGATTCTTGCGTTCACGCGCGAGTGGGACTACCCTCGCCCTCACTCGCGATCTCGTGGACCGCCCAAGGAGCCGGACATGTCGCCCAGCGTGATGTCGGCCGACAGCCACATGGATCTCATCTACCTGCCGCCCGACACCTTCACCGCGCGCATGCCGTCGACGTGGCGCGACCGCGCGCCTCAGGTCGTCGAGCGCGACGGCCGCAAGGTGTGGGTCTCGGGCAACGCCGTGCTCGGCCCGTGGGGCGTCTACGGCCCAGGCGTGACCGGCGGCCGGCGGGGCCGCATCCTGGCCGAAGCGGGATTCGCCTCGGGCAAGCAGACGCGCCCGTCGAATCCCTTCGAGCGCCGCGAAGATCAGGAACGTGACGGGGTCGACGCCGAGGTGATCTACGGCATCATCGGGATCTCCCGCGGGCTCTTCACGCACGGCGGCATCGCCGACCACGAGACGCTGGCGGCGGTCTACCGCGCGTACAACGACTACATCGCCGACTTCAACCGATCCCAGCCCGGTCGCTTCTTCGGGCTCGGCTGCTTGCCGAACCACGACGCGCAGGCCGCCGCTGACGAGGTGCGTCACTGCGCGGAGCTCGGCTTGCGCGGCGCCGTCTTCGTTCCGTGGGGCTCCGCCATGCCCGTGTGGCACGTGATGTGGGAGCCCCTGTGGTCGGCCGCGGCAGAAGCCGACGTCGTCATTTCCTTTCACGTCTTCGAAGGCGGTGCGACGACCGTCGGATACGACGTCAAGGGCGTCGTCTCGAACCCGGCGTCGACCGGCTCGTGGACCGTCGTCGCGCCGCTCCAGATGGACGAGATCTGCGCCTCGGTGATTCTCTCCGGCGTCTGCGAGCGTCATCCCCAGCTGACGCTGGTGCTCGGCGAGAGCGGCATCGGCTGGCTCCCCTACATGCTCGAGCGTCTCGACGATACGTACGAGGAGCGACTCGCCGATGACCTCGGGCTCAAGCTTCCCCCGAGTGCCTACTTCAAGCGCCAGATGTACGCGACGTTCCAGAAGGACTTCCACGGCGTGCGCGCGATGGCGGAGATCGCGCCCGACAACGTCATGTGGGGCTCCGACTATCCACACCGGGACGGCACGTGGCCGTTCTCGAGGAAGGCGATCGAGGAGCAGTTCCGCGGCATCGACCCGGCGATTCAAACAAAGATGCTCTGGGAGAACGTGCGCCGCGTGTACCGGATCGGATCATGAAGACGGTCGTCGCGTCCGGAGGCAAAGGTCCCGTTTGATGCGGGACGCCCGGCGCCGGCGGGAGATCCGGGACTACTACCTCGGGATCTCCCCCGACGAGATCACCTCTCACCTCACCCCGGCGTCCTTCGACCTCTGGGACTCGGTCGCCCGGTACCGGCGCGAGCTCCAGATCGGCGCCCGCTGGCTGGAGATCGGCGGCGGCATGGGCGACCTGGCGGCGGCGGCCCTCGATCACGGCTACGACGTGCTGATGACCGACGTCCAGGCCGAGCTCCTCGACACGGCCGCCGCGCGCCATCCACGACTCCGGACGCGGCTGCGGCGCGCCGACATCTTCGACGCGCGCGACGTCGCCGCGCTCGCCGCCCAGGGCCCGTTCTCCATCGTGGCGGCGGTCGGCGCCGTGCTCAATCACGCGCGCGACCAGAGTGAGCTCGCGCACGGCTTCGACCACCTCGTGGCGCTCGGCGAGCCGAGCTCGCTCCTGGTCGTCGACCTCATGCTGAGCGAGATGTTTCCCGGTCATCCCGCGTCGGTCTGGGCCGACTTCCTGCACGTCCTGCCGGGCTTCGGCGATCTGGCGCGACTGACCCGAGCGTCCGGGCTGCACGTGCTCGAGGCGCACTCGCTCTATCACCGATATCCGCCGACCGCCGCGTTCGACCGGGAATTCGACGAGCGGATGCTGCGACTCTTCTTCCACAAGCGGATCCCGGCCCGCCCGCCGCGCGGAGTGGCGCGCTCGCTGGTCAGAGAATCGCGACGTGCACGACCTGCCCCTCCGCGACGAGTGCCGAGCCCCGCCAGCGATCCACCCGGAACTCGACGAGCCGCCCGACGCCGATCCCGCGCCTGACCGAGCCGGCGGCGCCCACGGCGGCGCGCAAGACGTCGTCGAGCATCGCGCGCAGCCGGCGCTCGTCGGCCTTGTCGCCGGGGTTCCGTCCGTAGGTCTCCAGCGCGTGGGCACGGAGGAGCTTCGGCCACTCGCGCGTGAACAGCGACGGGTCCTCGAAGAGATCGAGCCCGACCAGCGTGTCGGCCACGAAGACCGCGGCGCCCTGGGCGCCGGCCACCGTGCGCTGGTCCAGCGCCCCCTCGACGTCCTTCTGATGCGCCTGCACTTCGGCCTTGTCGTAGATCGCCTGGTAGCTCCCGGTCGAGGACGGCGCGGCGGCCCGCGCCGCGTAGCGGTCCACTTCGGCCCACACCTCCCGCTGGTCGCTCCGCTCGAGCATCCTCGAGCGAAGCTGCGGCGCTGCGAAGGCGCCTCGCGTCGTGAAGTGCTTCGCCTCGCTGTTCCACCGGCCCTGCTCGACGCAGTACACCGGCAGCGCCAGCGGTCCGCTCCGCGGCGGCACCAGAACGTCCTCGACCACGATGCGATGCTGTTTGCCGCCCAGCAGGATCTCGCCGGCGAGCAGCAGCACGTAGACGGGGCCGCGGTTGTCGATCACGAGGCCGGACACCGCGGCCTGGTCGCGCTCAGTGACGGAGAGCTCGCCGCGGGCGCGCGCCTCGTCGAGCGTTCGAATGGCGAACGGGGCCCCTCCGCGCGGGGCGTGGAGCCAAAAGACCGTGAGCCCGCGGTGCGTCCGTCGTTCGCCGCCGCGGACCCTGGCGAGAAACCGTCGGAGCTCGGGGCCCGCCTCATCGCTGGCGACGGCCGGCTCCCTGGCGCCCACCTCGGGCAGGACTCGGATCCGGTCAGCCCGTGCCGACGTCGCGACGGCGACACCCGCTCCCACCCCCAGCACCTGGATGAAGACTCGCCTGGTCATGCCCGCGCCTCCTGGCCCGCTGGCTCTGTGCGTGTTCGGTTCGTTCGACGGAGTTAGACCGGCGAACGTCTCGGTGGTTCCCAGCCAGACCGGGCGGAGGCCGTCGCCTTGCCCGACGGACGGCACGCTGCGATAATTCCGCCGCAACCGACTCGACCAACACCAAGGAGACGGGCCATGCCGAACATCACGATCCAGTGGTACGCCGGGCGCACCGATCAGCAGAAGCGCGAGATCACCGCCGCGATCACCGAGGCCATGGTGAAGATCGGCAAGACGACTCCGGACCAGGTCCACATCGTGTTCCAGGACGTCGAGAAGGCGAACTGGGGCGTCAACGGGAAACTCGCCAGCGACTAGGCGACGCATGGACTCGCGGCGGTCTCGCTGAACAGCTCGACGCGGGGGCTAGCTCGGAGCCGGCGCCGTCCTCAGCACGCTGCCGGTCATCGCGGTCTAGCACGTACCTCCAGCGGTAGTTGGTGGAGGAGCTCACCGCCGGGAGCGTGAAGGGATGAAGTGTCCGATCCGCCAGCAGGACAACCCCGAGGGCGCGCGGTTCTGCAACAGTTGCGGGACCCGGCCCATACCGTCGTGCGCTACGCGAAGCAGATCCAGCACTCCGTGCGCTCGATCGGCAGCGACCTTCACATGGACTACACGGCGGTAGGTCAGGCCACGCACCTGGCGGCCCGCATGGAGCAGATGGCGAACCCCGGCTCCGTCCTCATCGCGCCGAGCACGCTCCGGCTCGCCGAGGGATCCATTCAGGTCATCCCGCTCGGCGCGCGGGTGGTCGAGGGACTCGAGACAGCCGTCCACCTGAGCCTCGGCGCCCTCGATGCGCAGGCGGGCGACGGCGACGGCGCGGGCCGGCGCCGGGCCCTGACGCAGCGAATCTTCGACGAGCCGAACATGCGCTCGGCGCGGGAGCCGGCCGAGAAAGAGGTGATGGAGCTCGGCCACCTCTTCATCGTGGCGCGCTCGCAGCCCGACCTCGACGATTTTCTGTCGCAGGACCTCTCCGGCGCCGAGAGGATCAAGGTCGTCCTCGATCGGCGCCGCGGCGAACAGCGCCAGCGATTCGACCTACGCGACTGGGGCTTTGCGGTGTCGTCCCGGCGGCACGGATGACCGGCGACATCCTGGTCGAGCGGGAGGGGCCGACCGTATTCCTCACCTTCAACCGGCCGGACGCCCGCAACGCGATGACGTTCGAGATGTACGAGGCGCTCCACGACGCGTGCGCGAACCTCGACGCCGACCCGGGCGTGCGCGTCCTCGTTCTGAAGGGTGCCGGTGACCGGGCCTTCGCGAGCGGCACCGACATTCGCCAGTTTCTCGACTTCAAGACCCGCGAGGACGCGCTCGGCTACGAGGCCCGCCTCACTCGAGTGCTAGCGCGACTGGCCGGCATGAGCAAGCCGACGATCGCCATGCTGCAAGGCGACGCGATCGGCGGCGGTCTCTTCATTGCGCTCGCGTGCGACCTGCGGCTGGCCGCCCCGCACGCGCGCTTCGGCGTGCCAGTGGCGCGCACGCTCGGCAACTTCCTGGCACCCCTGAGCCTGTCATTGTTGGTCGCCGCCCTCGGGCCGGGCCGCGCCCGCGAGCTCGTGCTCACCGCTCGCCTGCTCGATGCCGCCGAGGCCAAGGCGATCGGGCTGATCGACCGGATCCACCCGGCGCCAGAGCTCGAGTCACGCGTGCGCGAGCTCGCCGCAAGCCTCGCCGAGCTGGCGCCGTTGACCCTCGCCGCGACGAAAGAAGCCACCCGCCGGATGCTGGCCGCGCTGCCGACTCACGCCCTCGACGACCTCATCCTCTCGTGCTATCTCAGCCGGGACTTCCACGAAGGGGTGCGCGCCTTTCTCGAACGGCGCAAACCGGACTGGCAGGGCCGCTGAATCGCGAGAGCCGAGCAAGGTGGTTCAGCGGGACACCGGACGTAGCGAACTTCAGCTACTGGAAGGACGAACGCTGGAGAATCTCGTCGAGCTGGCTGGCGCGCCTGGGGACGAGAGTCAGGCCCTCAGCTGGTTGGCGGGCGTCCCGAAGTGTCTGCTCGGCCCTCGGCCGATCTCGCCTCCGGATATCACGTCCCGCCGAACCAGCATCTAGTTGTTGCTCGTCATGTTGAGAATGCGGCCCTCGAGTTGATGAAGGAGCGGGACGTACTCATCGCTGCCGCAGGACGGGCAGGTCGGGTCGCCCAGCTCGAAACACTCCTCGCACGCCACGCAGACGGCGAGGCTCCGCAGCGGCATCGGGACTCGCGAGAGCGTTCGAAGCATCGTGCTGATCATGGCCTTTCACCTCTGCATGAGTGCTAAGGCAAGGGCGATACCAAGCCGTTGTCCATTCATAAACATTAATGACCATTGATATTTTTGCCTCTCCTGGGCTCGTGGCAGTCGTCGATGGTGCGGTTCTTACCGCCGCGTGTTGGCCGCGCCTGATCAAGCCTGGTCCACCCCAGCCGGTGTTCGAGTGGCGCAGAAAATCGCGCCGGTCTACATTCCCCGCTGATGACGGGAACGCCCGATGGGCGCTGGGTGAAGATCGCGGGTGCCGCGTTGATCGTGTTGGCGGCGCTCGTGGTACTGCGGCCGTTTCTCGTCCCGGCCGCGTGGGCAGCCATCCTCGCTTTTGCGAGTTGGCCGCTCTACGCCAGAATCGAGCGGGGCGTCGGCGGTCGCACCGGTCTGAGCGCCCTCCTGATGACCGT
>QHSV01000298.1 GCA_003221655.1 Candidatus Rokuibacteriota bacterium | reverse complement strand
ACGACGCGGCGCTCGGTGTCGCCATCGAGCGCGCGGCGCTGGGCGAGCTGGTCTCGGACTTGCCCGACGGGCTCGACACGGTCGTGGGAGAGCGAGGCGCGCAGCTCTCAGGCGGTCAGCGTCAGCGCGTGGCGATCGCGCGCGCGTTTCTCAAGGACGCCCCCGTGCTGATCCTGGACGAGGCGACGTCGCATCTGGACGCCGTGAGCGAGGCCGCCGTGCGCGCGGCGCTCGAGCGGCTGGCCCGAGACCGGACCACGCTCGTGATCGCCCACCGTCTCTCCACGGTTCGTGATGCGGACGCGATCGTCGTTCTCGACGATGGCCGGGTGGTGGAAGCCGGTCGCCACGCCGAGCTCCTCGCCCGCGGCGACCTCTACGCGCACCTCGTCGCCCGCCAGCTCGGCGGGATGTCCGCCGCCGCCGCGGATTGATTCCATAGGGGAACTCGAAGGGCACGGGTTCCCCGGGGCGCTCCGAGCCGCCATTGGGGGATTGGGGGCCCATCAGGTGACCGTCTAGGCCGTCGCATACGAGGTGAGCAGGTAGAACGAGGTCAGAGCCACGATGAGACGCGTCGCGCGAAGTGCCTCACTGCTCGTAGCATTCTTGGAGACCTGCCTTGGTCTTCCGCCGGAACGGGGGAAGTGCTCGGTCACAGGCCAAGTGCTGCGCTAGTCTCATCCGTCAGATTGGCCAAGGCCCACTCGAAACGGCGCGCTTCCGCGGTGCGCCAAGGAGCCTGGACGAGCACCGGGGCACGGGGGCTGTCTCAGCGGTTGATGTGGCCGAAGAACGGCACGGTCAGGGCTCGCGGGCCAGCACGCGCTATTCGATGACCTGGTCAGCCTGCAACAGCAACGTCGGCGGGATCGTCAGCCCGAGCGCCTTCGCTGTCTTCAGGTTGATGACGAGCTCGAACTTGGTAGGCCGTTCGACCGGCAGATCGGATGGCTTGGCGCCCTTGAGGATTCTATCCACGTATTCAGCCGCGCGTCGGTAAAGATCCTCGGCGTGGGCTCCGTAGGACATGAACCCGCCGGACCTCGGATAAAGGCTGAACACATACATTCCGGGTAGTCGTCGCTGGGTCGCCGAATCAATGACCAGCGCCCGGTTGCCCACAAAGAGAGGGTCCTGCTGCACGATGAAGGCACCGACATGAGCTGCCGCCATGCGTGCAAACGCCCCCTCGAACTCGGAAGGAGCGCGCACCTCGGCCAGATGAAGTGTCAATCCCAAGCTGCGGGCGGCGGCACCCATCTCGGTGAGTTGAGCTTTGTGAACCTCGTAGCCGGGATTGGCCAGGTAGGCTACCCGAGTAAGACCGGGGATCGTCTCCTTGAGTACTTCTAGTCGCTTGGGCATGAGTTCCCGATTGATTGTGGTGAGCCCGGTGAAGTTCCTGCCTGGCCGCGACAGGCTATCCACTAGCCCGATCACGACCGGCTCACTTACCGTTGCGAAGACGACAGGGAGGGTTGTTCCCGTCCGCTTCATCGCAAGGGACGCGGGCGTGTCCACCGCAAATATTGCGTCCAGCGGCAGCCGCGCCAGTTCGGCCGCAAGGGCATCGAGCGTGGGTTTCCCCGCTCCCTCCCATCGGTACTCGATCGCGATATTCTTTTCTTCGATCCATCCGTGATCTCGAAGCCCATCGGTGAACGCCTTGCGTAGCCCGGCGTTTGCCGTCGCGGTGCCAGAGGACAGATAGCCAATCCGGGCTCTCTTCTCCGCTTGCTGCCCCTCAGCGGCGAGCGGCGCAAGAATGAGGCTGACAGCGAGAATGACCGCAAGGCAGATCAGTCGCATGCTGCAGGGGAGTCTAGCTGAACGTCAGGACACGCACCAGCGCCCCGGCCGGGACTGCGCCGGGGCGCTATCGTGAGGACGACGTGAGGCCCTTCAAGCCCCCCATGTCAGACAATCTGCCAGCGAGAGCGCGGAAAGGTCGTGCCCGTCCGCGCCTGGAGCTTCTCGCCGATCTCCTGCACCTTCGCGAAGAGGCGCGGCTCGTCGACGAATGACTGACGATAAGCGTCCACGATCACGCGGCCGTCCACGATCACCGTGTGCACGCTGCGGCCGTCGGCGTTGTAGACGAGGTTGTTGACCGGATTGAAAAGCGCCTGCCACTCCGGCCGCTGCGTGTCGAAGAGGACCAGGTCGGCCTTTTTCCCGGGCTCGATCGAGCCGAGCTCGTCCCCGACGCCGAGGGCCTGGGCGCCGACCAGCGTCGCCATCTCGAGCGCCGCCTCGGCCGGGATCAGCCGCATGTCCTGGCGGGCGTCCTTGTACTGGATCGCCGCCATGTTCATCGCGCGCACGATGTCGAGATGGTTTGAATTGTTGGGCGAGTCACAGCCGAGCGCGACCTTCACGCCCTTCGCCAGTAGCTCGGGCATCCGCCCGTGCTCAGGAACGCCGCGCGCGCCCTTCGCGGCGGTGACGGGACACATCGCGACCGCCGTCTTCGTCCGCGCCAGACACTCGATCTCGGCATCGTCCAGACCGAGCGCGTGCGCCAGGACCACGTTCGGCCCGAGGACGCCGATCGATTCGAGATATTCGGTCGGAGTCCGGCCGTGGCGGGTCTGATAGTCCTTGCGGGCCTGGGGGCCGCTTCCGTGGTGCAGCGTGAGGCCCGTCCGGCGTTCGTCGGCGAGGCTCTTCAGCGCGCGCATCAGCTCGGCCGTGCACGTCTCCGGCGAAAACGGCATGGCCCACGCCTTGAGCCGTCCAGCGAGGCGCCCGTGCCACTTGTCGAGGAACGAGGCCGTGCGCTTGACGGCCTCTTCGGTGGTGAACCGGGGCAGGGGGAAAGGCGCCTCGCGGTCGGTCACGCACTCGCCGAGGATCACGCGGATGCCGGCGTCCTGGTACGCCTGCAGACACGCGTCCGGGAACTTGGTGCTGCCCGGATCCAGGAAGCACACCGTACCGTTCTTCAGGAGCTCCACGAGGCCGAGCAGCGTCGTGTGGTACTCCTCCTCCTCGGTCATGGCCATCTGGAGCTTGAACACGTGGGCGAGCGGGCTTCCGAGGTTGTCCGGGAAAATGCCCCGCACGGCGTGGGCGTAGCTGATGTGCATGTGGCCGTTCACGAACCCGGGCGTCACCACCAGGTGGCGGGCGTCGATCACGCGGTCGGCCCGCGCACCGGCCAGCGTCGTCGCCTTGCCCACCCGGCTCACGCGCCCCCCCTCGATGAGGATCGAGCCGTCCCGGATGATTCTCCGCTCGCGATCCACGGTGAGGACGTACCGGGCGTTGTCGATCTTGAGGCTCTGGGTCGTCATGGGTGGGGTCTGGCGCCGCGGTCACCGCCCCTGGAACTGCGGGCGACGCTTCTCCGAGAAGGCCTTCACGCCCTCCTGGTAATCCTGGCTGTTGAAGCAGTCGGTGATCAGCTTGTCCAGCATCGCGAGATCGCGCTCGACGTCGGGACGCACGAGTTGCTCGACGGTCGCCTTGGCCGAGCGCAGGGTGAGCGGAGCGTTGCGGGCCATCGTCAGCGCGTAGTTGCGGGTGAAGTCTTCAAGCTGCGCCTTCGGCACGACCTGGTTCACGAGCCCCATGCGGAGCGCGTCCTGGGCGGTGAAGTCGGTGCGGGCGGTGAAGAAGATCTCCTTCGTGTACGCCGGCCCGACGAGCTTCATCAGCTTTTCCATGCCCTTGTAGTGATAGCCCAGACCCAGCCGCGCCGCCGGGATGCCGAAGCGCGCGTCGTCGGAGGCGATGCGCATGTCGCAGCCGACGGCGATGCCGACGCCGCCGCCGATGCAGAAGCCGTGGATCATCGCCAGGAGCGGCTTCGTCAGCGTGCCGAGCGAGTCCTGGCCGCGCGCCGAGATGCGACTGTACTCCTCCTGGTCGGCCATGTTGCGCCGTCGCTCCTTGAACTGGGAGATGTCGGCGCCGGCCACGAACGCCTGGTCGCCGGCCCCGCGCAGGACGACGACCCTGATGGCGTCGTCGCTGGCCAGATCCTGCACGTACTCGGGCATGAGCTGCCACATCTCCAGACTCACGGCGTTGCGCTTCTCCGGCTGGTTGAAGATGATCCAGCCGATCGGCCCGTCCTTTTGCAGCAGAAGCTTCGGCGTCTCGCTCATGGCGCTCTCCTGTCGAGGAATTACGTCAAGAGCTACCTGTATCGCGTCGGCCCCCTCTGACGCAAGCACCACTCTTCCAGCTTCCCGCGGGGCGTCGGGCAATGGGTCGGGGTGGTGGGCGGGCGGGGTCGTTCGACCACGCGGCACGCGCTCGCTGCCCCGTTGCGGCTGGGCTCCGTCTGGGCGCGACGCGTCCGCTATCGCTTGGCGGGAACGAGTCTCATCGACCCCGCCCGCCCACCACCCCGACCCATTGCCCGGCGTCGCGGGTGCTAGACTCCGGGATCGGTCGACGACGTAAGACCAGCCGCTCGGAAGGAGTGCTCATGGATCGCTGGGAAGGTAGTCCCGTGAGGTACCCGGATCCGGCTGTGCTGGGGCTCGATCCGAGTTTTGCGAAATACCGGCTGAATCTCGCGGCCGTCGAGCGGCTGGCCACGGGCTTTCGGTGGGCGGAGGGCCCGGTCTGGTTCGGCGACGGACGCTTCCTCCTCTGGAGCGATATCCCCAACAACCGGATGATGAAGTGGGAGGAAGAGACGGGTGCGGTGAGCATCTTCCGCAAGCCCTCGAACAACACAAACGGCAACACGCGCGACCGCCAGGGGCGTCTCGTGTCCTGCGAGCACGACGCGCGGCGCGTGACCCGCACCGAGCACGACGGCACCATCACCGTTCTGGCCGACCGCTACCAGGGCAAGCCCCTGAATTCGCCGAACGACGTCGTCTGCAAGGCCGACGGCTCCGTGTGGTTCAGCGATCCGCCCTTCGGCATCCTCGGCAACTACGAAGGCCACGTCGCGACCCCCGAGCTTCCCACCAACGTCTACCGGATCGACGTCAGGACGGCTGAGCTGACGGTGGCGACGGGCGACGTCGCTCGTCCCAACGGTCTCTGCTTCTCTCCCGACGAGTCCAGGCTGTTCGTCGTCGTCAGCGGGGCCACGCCGCGCGAGATCCGGGTCTTCGACGTGGTCGACGGGGGAACGAAGCTTGCCAACGGGCGCGTGTTCGTCAACGCCGGACAGGGGATCCCGGACGGTATGCGCTGCGACACGGATGGCAATCTCTGGTGCGGCTGGGGCGGCGGTGAGGGACACGACGGCGTGGCGATCTTCGACCCGGCCGCTAAGCTCATCGGCCGCATCCTGCTCCCGGAGCGCTGCGCTAACCTCTGCTTCGGCGGAGTCAAGCGCAACCGGCTCTTCATGGCGTCGAGCCAGTCGCTGTACGCGCTCTACGTGAACACGCAGGGCGTCCCCGGCGGCTGAGCCGCCAGGTGAACGAGGGGCTGGAAAATTTCGATCGGGCTCAGCGCCCGATGCCGCGTGCCATGAGCACCGCCATCAGCGGCATGAGCGCGAGCAGTCCGAGCTCGATGTGGATGAAGCGCCGCACGCTGGCGATCTCGTCGCCGGTGGGAGCGGTGCCGCCCCCGGCGATCGAGCGTTTCCAGCCGATGAAGGTGAGCGCCGGCTTGATCGAGAGCGTCGCGATGATCACGTAGAGGGCCATCTTCACCCAGAAGAACGGATTGCCGACGTAGAAGTCGACGCCCTTGGAGTAGAAGAACAGGCAGAGCAGACCGGTGGCGAGTGCCATGAGGGCGGAGGCGAAGAAGAGATAGTGCAGGTACGCGACCAACGGTTCCGCCATGGCGGCAACTCCTTGACGACTCGAGTGAGGCCCCGTAGCCTCGATTGTGTCAGATCCGTCGCTACGAAGACGCGACCACGAGGTGGAGGTGTACTCATGCCAGCCAAGGTCAAACCCGTTCCGGACGGTTACCGTACGATTACGCCGTACCTGAGCATCAAGGGCGCGGCCAACGCCATCGACTTCTACAAGAAGGCGTTTGGGGCGACGGAGGTGATGCGCATGGCGGAGCCCGATGGACGAGTCGGGCATGCCGAGGTGCTGATCGGCGATTCGCGCGTCATGCTCGCCGACGAGTCTCCGGACATCGACTTCCGCAGCCCGCACTAGATCGGTGGGACCGCCGTCCACTTGCACATGTACGTCGAGAACGCGGACGCGGTGGTCGGTCAGGCCGTCGCCGCCGGCGCGAAGGTCGTCCGGCCGGTGCAGGACCAGTTCTATGGCGATCGATCGGGCAGCGTGGCCGATCCCTACGGACACGTGTGGCACGTGTCCACGCACAAGGAAGACCTGTCGATGGAGGAAATCCGCAAGCGCGCCGCCGCCCAGCACAAGGGCTAGCGATCTCCGAGGTGGGGTAGAATGCGAGGCCAGCGAATGACGAGGAGGCTGACGCGTTCATGACGATCAAAGGCAAGGCGTACATCGCGGGCGTTTTCGAGCATCCCACGCGGAAGGCCGACGACAAATCGCTGGCCCAGCTTCACGCCGAGGTCGCGAAGGGCGCACTCGAGGACGCGGGGCTGACGAAGGACGACGTGGACGGCTACTTCTGCGCCGGCGACGCGCCGGGCCTGGGCGCGCTCTCGATGGCCGACTACATGGGACTCAAGCTCCGGCACATGGACACGACGGAGACGGGCGGGTCGTCCTACGTCATCCACGTCGCCCACGCTGCCGAGGCGATCGCGCTCGGCAAGTGCAACGTCGCGCTGATCACGCTCGCCGGCCGACCTCGCGCCGAGGGCATGGCCACGGGCACCGTGCCACGCGCCCCCGTCGCCGCCTCTCCCGACGCGCCGTTCGAGTACCCGTTCGGGCCGACCGTCGCGAATCAGTACGCGATGGCTGCGATGCGACACATGTACCAGTACGGCACCACGAGCGCGCAGCTCGCCTGGATCAAGGTCGCGGCGTCGCAGCACGCTCAGCACAATCCGCACGCGCTCCTGCGCGAGGTGGTCACGGTCGAGGAGGTCATCAACTCGCCGATGATCTCCGATCCGCTGCACCGGCTCGACTGCTGCGTCATCACCGACGGCGGCGGCGCGATCGTGGTCACGAAGCCCGAGATCGCGAAGGGCCTGAAGCGTCCGCTGGTGAAGGTGCTGGGCGCCGGTGAGGCGCCGAAGCACCAGATGGGCGGCAGGATCGACCTGACATATTCCGGGGCAGTCTGGTCGGGGCCCACCGCATTCGCCGAGGCCGGGGTGACGCACGCCGACATCAAGTACGTGTCGATCTACGACAGCTTCACGATCACCGTGCTCATCACCCTCGAGGATCTCGGCTTCTGCCCGAAGGGTCAGGGCGGCAAGCTCGTCGCCGACGGCAACCTGGTCTCGGGGGTCGGCAAGCTGCCTTTCAACACCGACGGCGGTGGGCTCTGCAACAACCATCCCGCCAATCGCGGCGGCTTGACGAAGGTGGTCGAAGCGGTGCGGCAGCTTCGGGGCGAGGCGCATCCAAAGGTCCAGGTGAAGAGCTGCGACGTGGCGCTGGCGCACGGGACCGGCGGCTCGCTCGGCACGCGCCACGGCAGCGCCACGCTGATCATGGGTAGGGAGTGAGGCAATGAGCACGACGGAGCGGAAATACGCGGCGCCCATGGTCAACCCGGAGATCAAGCCGTTTTTCGACGCGGCCGCGCAGGGCACGCTGATGCTCAAGAAGTGCGGGGCATGCGGGCAGCCGCACCACTATCCGCGCGCGATCTGCCCGTTCTGCGCGAGCGAGCGAACGGAGTGGATCACCGCGTCAGGTCGCGGGACGATCTACTCCTACAGCGTCATGCGGCGGGTGCCGGTTCCCTACGCGATCGGCTACGTGACGCTGGAGGAAGGCGTGACGATGATGACCAACATCGTCGACTGCGATCTCGACGCCATCCGGATCGGACAGCGCGTGCGGGTGGTCTTCAAGCCGACCGACGGCGGGCCGCCGGTCCCGATGTTCACGCCGGCCTGATCGGCCCGAGCCGGGGGATGACGCAGCTCTACGACGCGATCGGTGTCGGCTACCGAGACTTTCGGCGCCCCGATCCACGACTCGAAGCGGCGATCACACGGGCCTTGAACCAGGCGGAGACGGTCGTGAACGTCGGCGCCGGGACCGGCGGCCGCACGCGTATCTGGATGCGGGCGTGCGCAGCGCCATCTCCACATTCGCGAAGCTCCACGATACGGGACACGCACTCGACCGACTCCGTCGCGATCTG
>QHSV01000297.1 GCA_003221655.1 Candidatus Rokuibacteriota bacterium | reverse complement strand
CCATACCTTCGCGCCTTCGCCGTCCGAACCTGGCGGCCCGCGAACCGTGTCCAATCGGCAGCAAGCGCACCCGGGCTGGCCGCAAAGGCGGCGGGCGCCAGCGCGGCGCCCGCGGAATAGGTGCGCACACACTCAAGGAGGACTGGGTATGGCTTGTCTACGTTCGACCCGTTCACTGCGCATCACGCTCGTCTTGGCGCTTGTCGTCCTCGGGTTCAGCGTCACCTCGAGCTTCGCTGCCGAGGTCACGACGCCGTTCGCAGGCAAAGCGGTGAACGGTGGCACGGTGACCCACGAGCACCGGGGCGGGAAGCACGTCTCAACGGTTTCCACTGATTTCCCGACCCGACGGGACCCTCGCTAACGGCCGGGTCTTCTTCGACATGACCGGTGCTCCCGGCGAAGATGCTATCGACGGAATCAAGGTCGACCAGCGCGGTAACCTCTATGTCTCAGGCCCGGGCGGGCTGTGGGTCCTTTCGGCAGCGGGGAACCACCTCGGCACGCTACGAGGACCCGAGCACCCACACAACATGGCCTGGGGTGACGACGACGGGCGGACGTTGTACCTGGCGGCCGGTCGCGCCACGCTCCACCACGAGAACTCCCGGCGTTGACATTTTCTGGTGTAACCACTGCGCCCGCGCCCACTGAGGCGCGAGGCTTGGAGGGAAGGCGATGCCTACGACACTGCAGGAGCGAGCGGTCATGCCCGGGTCCCCTCAACACGACCAGGAGACGCCGAGAGAGGAGCGGCCCCGCAAGGGTTGGCTCCTGGCGGTGGCACCGCTCTGGCCTCTCGGGCTCGCGCGGATCCTCTACGGCTACTTGTGGTGGCAGCAGTCGGGATGGAAGGTGCCATCGGACGACTTCGGCCGGAAGTCCGGTGGCGGTCTCTGGTACTGGGTCCAGCAGCAGATCCAGTATCCCACCGTCGCCGCCCACAAGGACTTCCTGGTCAACGTCATGATCCCGAACTGGACCTTTTTCGGATGGATGGTGCTGATCACCGAGACCTACATCGGCGCGACACTGATCCTCGGGCTCGGCACACGGCTCGGATCACTGGTGGCGATCGGCATGGCCGCCAACATCACGATTGGCATCCTGAGCGTGCCACACGAGTGGGGCTGGACCTACACGATGCTGATCATGTTCCCGGTCCTCTTCCTGTTGACGGACGCTGGCCGCAGCTTCGGCGTGGATGCGTTCCTGGTGCCTCCGCTTGACCGGGCGGCTGCCGGCGGTAGCCGTCTTGCGCAGCTGATCCGCTGGCTCGTCTGATTGATCGCTCCGCTCATGGAGCTTCGCGGAGGGTTTGCATCAGCTTCCTCCATGCGAAGCGCCGCTGCCGCGGCGTAGCGATCGTAGAACTCTCCGGGGCGCCGTCGTCACGGAGATGTCAAATCGGTGGGCAATCGCCAGGCAGGCGCCGACCACGAGCGGGGCCACCTCGACCGCCCGCGCCCACGCTGGAATCGACCAGGGCGACGACAGAAAGAAGGCGTACGCGAACGGAAGGGTGCCCGTGAACCCGATCCACCCGGGCGAAGGGGCGACCGCAAGGAAGGGAACTAACCAAGCCGCATACCATGGGAAGACGCTCGGCGCGAGCACGACGGCGCCGGCAATCAGCGGCATGGCGCGGTGGGCAAAGTCCCCGCTGCGCGTCGCGGCCCAGGCCACCCACAGGACGACGACCAGGACAGTGAGCGCGGGCGAGTCAATGAGGGAGCCTACGAGCCCGCGATTGAAGTACTCCTCTACGAGGTAGCGCGGCAGCGACCCCAACGCCTCGCGTCCCAGCGCGCCGAGCGGTAGGTACCCCGCAACGACCGTCAGCGAGTAGAGGACGGCCGGCTTCCAGTCGCGGCGCCGCCAGAGTAGGGGGATGAGGATGACCGGGTAGAGCTTCGCGAGCGTCGCGAGGCCGAGCAGGATGGCCGCCAGGCCGCGCGCTCCGCGGGCCGCCGCCAGCGCGGCGCCGACAACGGCGGTCAGGACGAGTGCGTCGACGTGCGCGCTACCCCAGATCTCGATGAGCACGAGCGGGTTCCACGCGTAGATCACGACCTGAGTCATGGGGAGGTTGTGGGCTCTGAGAAGGGCGAGGAGGAGCCCCAGCGTCAGGGCCTCGACGAGCCCGATGGCGAGCTTCATTGCCTGGACGCTGTCGGGGGCGACGGCGTAGACCGCGCGGAAGAATGCTTGCGCCCCCGGCGGGTAAATCGTGAGCCAGGTCGGATGGTTGAGGCGGGGGAAGATGTTCTCCTCGCGCAGCTGGATCAACTCGGGTGCCACCGGCGGATGTCGGTAGGGGCTGACACCGGCTGCGGCCACCCGCGCATCCCACACATAACGGTACGCGTCTGTGGACAACGTGGGCAGCGCGGGCAGGAGCGCCAATCGGCACACGACGCCGATCGTGAGCACGAGCGTCAGTACGTGGCGATCCGAGTTCCGTCGAACGAGGAGAACGCCGACGACATAACAGGCGAACGCCGCCGCATGGAGCACAAGGAAGCGCAAAGGCGCCTCCGCGAGATTCGGCATGCGGGCGATCGCGACGCAGGCGGCGACGAGTCCGATGCCGGCGAGGCTGGCGCCGACGAGTACTGCGGTGCGGCGGTCATCACTGTTACGGCTTACGGCAGCCGACATGGCTTGATGGCCTCGATCGGAGGAAGCTGGGCGGGCGGGACAAAGACGGCGAGATAGCCGTCCGCCGGAGCGAGAGACACGAAGTCGACCTGGCGGTACCCAACCGCCGCCAGCTCGCAACGCAGGAGCGCGGGTGGTGTGCCGTGGTCCTGGGTCGGACGATCCAGGTCCACGATTCCCACGCGGGCCCCACGCGCGAGTGCCGGCTGCAACCGGTAGAGGAACTCGAATGGGTTCTCAATCTCGTGGTACATGTACGTGAGGATCGCCACGTCGACCGAATCGCGCGGCAGCTTGGAGTTACGCGGTTCCCCCAGCACGAGCCGTACTCCTTGGATCCTCTCTCGGTCGAGCCGCGCTTTGAGCTGTTGCAGATACTCCGGCTTGATGTCCTCGGCGTAGATCGTCGCGCCCGGGCCGAGTCGGTGCGCAAGCCGAACGGTATAGTATCCGGTCCCCGCTCCGATGTCCGCGACCCGCACTCCTGGCTTGATCCCGAGTCGGTCCATCACCCGTTGGGCTTCGCGATTGAGGTCTCGGATGGCTTCTTCCGAGTAGAGCGGCGAGATGATGCCGGCGACCGGGCGGTCCGGCGCCGGAAATGTGTCGGTGGCAGCAGCGATTACGAAGGGAAGCGCAACGACAAGCCAGACCTGCACTATGTCATCGGATCTTACATGCCTCCCGGGCACTGTCGGCAGCCTCACGCGCGGCGCCGCGCGGATCCTTAAGCTCCACGCCGGAATCCCCCGTTCAAGCACGGCGCCCTTCCCTCCACCTCCCGGAGGGATCGTCGTAGAATGGACGGCCGGGAGCCGACCAGCCCTCATGGACAACCAGCAGCCGCCTGCATCAAATGCCGCTCCAGAGCGCTATCGTACGTTGCTGGAGATCAATAACGCCGTGATCTCGAACCTGACGCGGGACGCGCTCTTCCATGCGATCGCCAGCGCGCTCCGCCGCGTCATCCCATTCGATCGGACGGCGATCTTTCTCCATGACCCAAAGAAGGAAGTCCTGCGGCTCTTCGTCCTGGAGTCGTTTCTTCCCTCGTCATACTTCACCGTTGGCCTGGAGATGGCTCCCGGGGAGAGCCACGTGGGATGGGTTTTTCAGAGTCGGCGACCCCTGCTCCGCCGAAACCTAGAGAAGGAGCGGCAATATCCAATGGAGGATCACGCCTTCGCCGACGGTGTGCGATCCTACGTCATCGTCCCGCTCGTCGCCCGGGAGAAGACCATCGGCGTCCTCGCGGTAGCCAGCACGCGCACAAACCAGTACTCCGAAGCCGACGCCGCCTTCCTCCAGGAGGCCACAAACCAGGTCGCCCTCGCCATCGAAAACATGAAGGCGTACGAGGAAATCGCGGCGCTCAACGCGACGATCACGGCAACCGCGGAGCGCTACCGCACGTTGCTCGAAATCAACAACGCCATTATCTCGAACTTGACGCAGGCGGCGCTGTTCCACGCTATTGCCGAGGCCCTCCGCCGTGTCGTTCCCTTCGACCGGATCGCGGTCTTCCTTCACGATCCACGAGAGAACGTCCTGCGCCTCTCGCTTCTGGAGTCGTCCCTGCCCGTCGGGCAGTACGTGGTCGGCCTGGCGTGGCCTCCCGGCGAAAGCCACGCGGGATGGGCGTTCACACACCAGCAAACCCTCCTTCGCCGCGACCTCGAAACGGAGCGGCAGTTCCCGACGGAGGATCTTCTCCTGGCCGACGGTGTACGGTCCTTCTTGATCGCTCCGCTCATCACCGGGAAGAAGAGTATCGGCACGCTGAACCTGAATAGCGCGACGCCCGATCGGTACTCGGAACCGGATGCGGCCTTTCTCCAGGAGGTCGCAAACCAGATCGCCCTGGCCGTGGAGAACATGCAAGCCTATGAGGAGATCGCGGCGTGGAAGGCGAGGCTGGAGCGTGAAAACGTCTACCTCCAGGATGAGATCCACACCGAGCACAATTTCGGGGAGATGGTCGGCTCGAGCCCGGCGTTTCTCGGAGTGCTTCGCAAGATCGAGCAGGTGGCCCCTACCGACTCGACGGTGCTCGTGTACGGGGAGACCGGCACCGGGAAGGAGCTCATCGCTCGCGCCATCCACATGCGGAGCCCGCGCCGCGAGCGACCTCTCGTGAAGGTGAACTCCAGCGCCATCTCGGCAGGCCTGGTGGAGAGCGAGCTCTTCGGTCACGTGAAGGGCGCGTTCACCGGCGCCATCGAGAAGCACGTCGGTCGCTTCGCGCTCGCCGACCAGGGCACGATCTTCCTCGACGAGGTCGGTGAGCTGCCGCTCGAGATGCAGGTCAAGCTGCTTCGCGTTCTCCAGGAGCAGGAGTTCGAGCCGGTCGGCAGCAACCAGACGGTCCGCGTGAACGTGCGGGTGATCGCGGCGACGAACAGGGATCTCGAGGAGGCCGTGCACGCCGGGCGCTTTCGGGCGGACCTCTTCTACCGCCTGAACGTCTTTCCGCTGCGCGTGCCGTCCCTGCGCGAACGGGCGTCGGACATCCCCCAGCTCGCGACGTTCTTTTTCGCTCGATTCGCCAAGAAGTTCGGCCGGCGGATCGACCCGGTTTCTCCGGAGACTATGAATCGTCTCGTGAACTACCCATGGCCCGGGAACATCCGGGAGCTGCAAAACTTCATCGAGCGGGCGGTCGTGCTCTCCCAGGGGCCGGCGCTCGAGCTGGACGGGGATCTCCTTCCCGCCCCGACCCGCCTCGGGTCCGGGCCGGGCGTCGAGCGCCACGCAGAGCTCGGCCGGCCCCTCGACAAGTCTGCCGCTTCGGGGCTCGCCGCCGTCCTGGAAGAGACCGAGCGGACTCACATCGTCGCGGCGCTGGAGAGGGCCGACGGGGTCATCGAAGGACCCAGGGGGGCGGCGAAGATCCTCGAGATGCATCCCAACACCCTGCGCAGCCGGATGGAGAAGCTGGGGATCAAGCGCTCGGGCCCCCGATCTTCGTAGCCCCCCCACTCGTTCGTGGCGCCCCCACGGAGTTTCGTGGCGCGCCCGGTCTCCTGTTCTCGTCGATCCGACGAAGACCGCGGAATCTCGGCGACTTCCACCCGAACCCGAAGTGCTGAACGGCCTAGCACGCTCCTTGCTACCTATGACGGCGTGCTCAGGATTCAGCTCCTCGACCAGCAGGACGGTACCGCGACTCTCGAGCTCGCCGGCCGGGTCGTCGGCCTGTGGGTCGACGAGCTGAGCCGGTCCTGCGAGCGGATCCTGGGTGTCGGCGGCACGCTGAGCGTCGACCTCGGGGGGGTCTCGTTCGTCGATCGCTACGGCGTGGAATTCCTGCAGCGCCTGAGAGCTCGGGACGTGGCGCTCGTCAACTGCTCGCCGTTCGTGGCCGAGCAGCTCAAGGGCCAACGATGAGCCAGGCAATCGATTCGGCCGCCGCAGATTTCGATCTCCTCGCCTCGTTGCACCGCGGCGAGGTGGGTGCCCTCGAAGCGCTTGCGGAGCGCTACGGCTCGAAGATCTACCGGCTGGCGTTCGGTGTCACACGGAATCAGGCCGACGCCGAGGAGGTTCTGCAGGACGTGCTTCTCACGCTGGCCCGCAAGGGCGGTTCATTCGAAAAGCGGTCCGCCCTGGGAAGCTGGATCTACCGCATCACCACCAACGCGGCGCTCAACAAGCGCCGCGGCAAGCGCCTGGAGCTTGAGACGCCCCTCGAGGAACTCCTGCCGACCTTCAAGGCAGACGGACATCGAGCCGGCGATCGCGCGTTCATCCTCGCCGACTGGTCACAGAACCCCGAGGAAGAGCTCCTTTCCGGCGAGCGGCGCCGGGTGCTGGAGCGTGCGATCGACGGCCTGCCCGAGCATTATCGTGCGGTGCTCGTCCTGCGGGACGTCGAGGGTCTCTCGAACGAAAACGTGGCCGAGCTCCTCGGCGAGTCGGTCCCGTCGGTGAAGTCGCGATTGCATCGCGCACGCATGGTCCTGCGCGAGCAGCTCACGCTGGTCCTCGCCTGATCCCCGGTCTCTCCCGGGCTCGACTTCGCCGGCTCGATTCTCTACCTCGCGGCGCTCCTCGCTGACCAGCCGCGCTCGATCGACTATTACATCGATTACTTCGGGGGCTGGACGAAGCGCGCCGGGCGATCCGAACCGGCCCTGGCGACGCGTCTGGCCAGCTGAGCGCGCCCTGCGATCGCCTCGTCAACTTGCAATTCAACCGGCCTTGATCTGGTCCTCGAATTCCTTGCTGGGCCGCCGGTAGATCGCAGCGGTCCGCGCCTTGGCGATGCCGACATTGACTGCTCGTCACCTGCGTGTCGTCGAGCCAGTGCACCAGCGCCCGGCGCGCTCCCGCGAATCCGGACCCGTCCCCGCGGTGTCTCAGAGAGTATGGCGGAACGTCACGCGATCGGCCGTGTTCTCACCCGGCGCTCGACGTCGCTCGCGCCGCGGGTTCTCATCGTGGGTGGAGGATTCGCCGGCGTCACGACCGCCGTCGAGCTGGCGAAACGGTGCGCGGGCGCCCTGCCCGTCCACCTCACCCTCATCAGTGACCGCAACTTCTTCCTCTTCACGCCGATGCTCGCCGAGGCGGCTACCGGCGCGGTCGAGACGCGGCACGTCGTCTACCCGATCCGTCCCCTCTGCGGCGCGTGGGGCGTGGAGTTCGGCGAGATGTTCGTCGAAGCCATTGATCTCGGGCGTCACAAGCTGGTCGCGCGCCACAGCCGGTCCTCGCTCCGGCAGGAGGTTCAGTACGATCGGCTGGTCCTGGCGCTAGGCGCGCGCCCCAACGTCACAGTGGTGCCGGGAGTCGCTGAGCACGCGCTCACGTTCAAGGCCGCCGGCGACGCGGTCCAGATCCGGAATCACGTCATCGACCTGTTCGAGGCCGCCGCGCTGACCGAGGACCCGTGGACGCGCCGAAAGCTGCTCACCTTCGTCGTCGTCGGCGCCGGACACGCCGGGACCGAGCTGATGGCGGCGCTCGAGGAGCTGACGCGGGGCATCCTGATTCGCCACTACCCTTCGCTTGCCGCGGACATGGTCCGCCTCGTGCTGGTGGGAAGCGCGATCCTCCCGCAGACGGCGACGAATCTGGCGGCCTACACCAAGGAGCAGCTCCTCCAGCGCGGGATCGAGCTCGAGGCCTCGCGGGCCGCGAAAGTGTCGCCCGAGGGCCTGTCGCTCGCCGACGGCCGCCTCGTCCCGAGCCAGTGCGTGATCTGGACGGCCGGCAACCGCGTCAACGAGGTCGTCAGCGATCTCGCCCTGCCCAAGGCGCGCGACGGGCGACTGAAGGTCAACGAGTTCTTCGAGGTGGAGGGCGCGCCTGGTGTGTACGCGCTCGGCGACAACGCCGCCCAGATCGATCCCCACTCGAAGGAACTCTACCCCGGGACGGCGCAAGTGGCGCTCCGCCAGGGTCGCGCGCTCGCGGCGCAGCTCGTCGCGGAATTCACCGGGCGCGCGCGACGGCCGTTCGACTTCCGGCTGCTCGGCGAGATGGTGCCGCTGAGTCGCCGCACCGCCGTCGCCGATCTCCGCGGGCTCAAGCTCACGGGTTTTCCTGCGTGGTTCCTGTGGAAGACGGTTTATATGCTCAAGCTGCCAACGCTCGCGTCT
>QHSV01000296.1 GCA_003221655.1 Candidatus Rokuibacteriota bacterium | reverse complement strand
CTCCTTCACGGCCACCGACAGCAGCTTCACTACCTATCTGGACAAGATCGCGGGACGGAATGTCGTGGACGTCAGGGGTGGGAACATCGGCATCGAGATTCGCATGGGGGTCAACTACACGGAAGCGGTGGTCCACCGGCGGATGTCCCTCGAGGATTACGCGGCCGTCACCTCCACCAACGCCGCCAAGCTGCTGGGCCTCTATCCCAAGAAGGGCGCCATCGCGGTGGGCAGCGACGCCGACATCACCATCATCGACCCGGCAATCAAGAAGACGCTGCGCATGGCCGACCTGCACGTGCGGGACTATAGCCCCTGGGAGGGCTGGCAGGTCGAGGGCTGGCCGACGACGGTGATTCTAAGAGGGAAAGTCATGGTGGCGAATGGCCAACTGCTGGGCTCGCCCAGCGATGGGCAGCTCATTGCGCGCAAGATCGATCCACGCGTCCTGCGGCGCCCGGCGTTCTGAGAACGAGAGCGTCAGCCCAGCAGCGCACCTCGCGTCTTCGTCGGCATCCGGTAGACGCTGGTGCGGGCCGTGAAGAAGAGCGCGGTTCCGTCCTCGCCCCACGCCAGGTTCGCCGGCAACTCTGGCAGTACGATCCGCCCGAGCAGCGTACCGTCGGCCCGGCACACCCAGACGCCGCCCGGCCCGGTGCAGAACACGTTGCCGTGTACGTCCACCTTGAGGCCGTCGGGCACTCCAGGGTCCGGCGAAGCCATGTCCAGCAGGACACGGCTTCCAGTCACCGTGCCGTCCGGGCGCACGTCGAACGCCCGGATGTGCTTGAGCGCAGAGTCGTCGACATAGAGCACCGACTCGTCAGGCGAGAAGGCTAGGCCGTTTGGCAGCGCGAAGTCGTCGACGAGCAGGTGGAGGGCGCCGTCGGGAGTGATGCGGTACACGCCCTGAAACGACTGCTCCTTGCCTTCGATCGGCTGTGTCCACCACCCGGCCGGCCGCACCGTCCCCGGCGGGACAGGGCGTACAGCGTAGGGCGGGTCCGTGAAGTAGATGGAGCCGTCGGACTTCACGACGATGTCGTTAGGGCTGTTGAGCCGCTTGCCCTGAAAGCGCTCGGCCAGCACCGAGCGTGCGCCGTCGTCGCTGACGCGCGTGACGCGGCGGCCGTCGTGCTCCGCCGCCAGCACGCGGCCTTGGCGATCGAGCGTGAGGCCGTTGGACATGCCCGTGGCATATGTGGTCAGCTCTGGCCCCTCGGGCAACCGCCGCAAGCGCACGATGCGCTTGTTGGGGATATCGCTGAACAGCAGCGCGCCACCGCGCCAGATCGGGCCTTCCGTGAACGTGAGCCCGCCGGCAACGCGAGCGATCGGCGCGTCGGGAGCAACGAGGTCGTGAAGACGAGGATCACGAGTTTCAAGTGCCATGGTCGCAACTCTAGCATCCTCCAGTCCGGTCGCTTCGCCTCCCCAGAGCAATGTCGCGGCCTGCTCACCCGACGGCGCGTGACATATACTCCCGGGGGAGGCAGCGATGGCCGACGCGCTTCTCATGGACCGGATGTTCCAGCGCATCATGCGCGGGCTCGCCGACACCGGGAGCGCGCCGCACTATGCGGAACTCGCTCGGGCGCTGGGCCTCGGGGTCGAGCAGGGACGCTTGCTCCTCCACGACGTGATGCGTGCCTATCCGATCGGCTGGCTGCACCCCGAGACGGACTACATCGCGTCGTTCCCGCCACTGAACAACCTGCCGACGCAGTACCGGATCACCGTGCGCGGGGCGCAGCGCTGGTTCGCCCAATGCGGGTTCGAGGCGACGTCGGTCACCTGGCTCTTTCCGGGCGAAACGGTCCGCGTCGACGTCCCGTGCCTCGACTGCGGCGATCCGGTGAGCATCGAGATGCGGGACGGCCGGATCGTCTGGATCGATCCCCCTGGAGTCGTGGGACACCTCAACTACGGCTTCGGCCCCTCCCGGGGCCGGCCGCCGTTCCTGTGAACGGGTATGAATCTCTTCCGGTCGGAAGAGCATGCGCGTCGCTGGCCGGCCTTCCAGGCGCGCTCGGAAGAGGGATTCATCGGTCTCGCGGAGCTTGCTGGCTTCTTCGCCACGGAATCGCGCCACCACATGCTCGACGCGGACTACTTGTCGAACTGGTACCCCCGTCGTGTCGCGGAGCGCGGCGCCTATCTCGAGCGGATCGGCAAGACCAGCCCGTTCTGGCTCGGGACACCGGATCCAACGCGAACGCAATAGAGGAGAGAAACTATGTACGCGGTCCCTGACGTCGATCAAGTCGTCGCGGTGGCCAAGGAGCTGGGCATCCACCTGAGTCCGGAGGAGGCCGTCCTGTACCACAAGCACCTCCTGGAACAGCTGAGCCAGTTCGACGCCTTCGTTCAAGCGCGACTGGAGGAGCCCAGGCCGCCGATGGTCTCGGCCGCCCGGAAACCAGGATACCGGCCGTCGCCAGAAGAAGACCGGCTCAATGCGTGGACGTGGAGGTGTCGGATCGAGGGAAAGGCCGAGGGCGTGCTGGCCGGCAAGACCGTTAGCTACAAGGATCACATCGCGGTTGCCGGAATGCCCATGAGCTTTGGTTCCTTCGCTCTCGACGGCTTCATCCCCGACTTCGACGCCACCGTGGTCACCCGCGTACTGGAGGCGGGCGGCACCATCGTCGGCAAGAACGTCATGAACGGCTTGAGCGGAGGCTTCGGCACCGGCGGCGCCATCGGCGACTACGGCCGGCCTCTCAACCCCCACAACCGCGAGCACGTCACCGGCGGATCGTCGTCGGGCTCCGGCGCGGCGCTGGCTGCTGACCAGGTGGACATTTCCTTCGGCGGCGACCAGGGCGGTTCCATCCGCATCCCGGCAGCGTTCTGCGGGATCATCGGCCACAAGCCCACGTTCGGACTCGTGTCGCACTTCGGAATCGGATTCGGCTCGGACCAGTCCATCGACTACACGGGTCCGATGGCCCGCACCGTGGAGGACGCGGCGGCGGCGCTCCAGGCCACCGCGGGGTACGACCCATATGATCCCCGCCAGACACGCGATGTCCCCACTCGCATGGATGTGCTCGGTCGGCTGGCCGATGGAGTGGCCCGACTGCGCATTGGCGTGCTCCAGGAGGGCTTCGACGACGCCGAGGGCGATGTGCGCGACCTGGTGCTGGCGGCGGTCGATGTCCTCGCCAAGTCTGGTGCTGACGTGACCAAGATCTCCATTCCCGCGCATCATGCCATCCGCACTGCCCAGGCCGCGCTCACGAGCGAAGGCGCACTGGCAATATTCAAGACCGGCTTCTTCGGCGCATTCACGCGGACCTACTATCCCGCCGCAGTCATCGCGGCCATCAACACGCTGTGGGCATCGCATGCCGACGTGCTCGCGCCGCGCACCAAGCTTTCGCTCATCGCCGCCGAGTTGAGCCGACGCAACTACCAGGGCCGCGTGTATGCCAAGGCCCAGAATGTGCGGCCGGCCTACATCAAGGCCTACGACGCGGCACTCGCGGATGTCGACGTGCTCGTGATGCCCACCTGCACTATGACGGCGCCCAAGAACCACAGGCCGGGCAGCTACCTCGAGGCCGTCGAGGACAACCTCATGTCGGCGAGCAGGGGCGGCAACCGCAACACCCTGCCCTTCAACTACACCGGCCACCCGGCCCTGGCCGTCCCCGTGGGCAAGTCGTCGGCGGGTCTTCCGGTCAGCATGCAGCTCGTCGGGCGTTTCTTCGACGATCCGCTCCTGATGCGGACGGCCTACGCCTACCAGCACGCGACCGATTGGGAGAAGATCATCGGCGTCCGCGCCTAACGCTGGACGAGGGGCGCAAAGAACCACGGGCGGCGGCGCGCGGTGGCGCTCAGCGGCGTGCCGACGTACGTCCGATCTGGAGTCGCCGCAACACCGGCATTGCGTCCAGCTGAGCCGCGGAGAGCTCTTCCCAGCGGATCCGGTCCGGCTTGGCGAACGCCGTCCGCGTGCGGATCACGCCCTCCGGCGTCACCACGATGTCGACCGGCACATCGTGCGGCGTCATCGGAATGTCGTCCTTGACGACTTGGAGAGCGTGCACCGTCGTGAGGACCGTCGTCCGCGCGTCCACGGCCCCGACCGCGCGGGCGAGCGCGAATTCCAGATCGCTGTAGCCCCCACCCTTGCCGACGCGCGCGCCTCGCGCGTTCACCGCCACGCTGCCCGCCACGACGAGGTCGATGTGCCCCAGCTCCTTGGTCGTGACCGGCTCGCCCAAGCGCGCGGCGCCCTTGATGGTCGCGGCCTGAGCGAGGCGCTCGCCGAGGCGCGCCGGATCGAGGCGCAGAAAACAGCGCTCGTCGGTGAGCCGCGGCACCGCCATGAACACGGTCTTGCCTTCGCGTAGCGCGCGCAGGCGCACGGCCCGCTGCGGAGCATCAGGATTGCACTTCAGGCGTCGAGCGCGCTGCCACTCGGGTAGCACCGCGGCATGAGCGGCGGCCTGCTCGGCGCCCTGAAAGTTCGGGATGCGCCCGGCCGTCGGGAATGGAAAGCGCGCCACACGCCCGCGCTCGAGCAGCGTCCAGATCTGCTCGCGCAGCTTCTGCTTGGCGGGCAGCTTCCGCTTGGCGGGCGAGGCGTCCCTCACCGCCGCGCCTTCGCGGGCTGGTAGCCGAGCGCGCGATTGAGCCAGCGCACGAGGGGCACGAGCACCTCGAAGTCTCGACACAGGCGATCGACCAGGCGCGCGCTCGTGACCACGCGACGATCGATCGGGGCCGGGGCGGTGAACGACTGGAGCTTGAGCCACTCGCCCGCGGGGTGATCGGGCGGGAAATCGCGGGGAACCCGGCGAAGCTTCGCCTCGTCGTTCAGGCCGTCGAATCGCCGCCGGAATCCTGGTGTGCTCGTGAGCCGCGCCAGCGCGGTCGGCTGGGCGGCAATGGCCTCGCGGATGCGCAGGAGCGTGGGCCGGGCGGGCATCCAGATGCCGCCGGCCATGAAACAGGTGGTGGTGTCGATGTGAAAGTAGAATCCCGCTCCCCCGCCCTCTCCCACCGTGCCCACCTTGCGACCGGCATCGCGGTGGTAGAACCAGGCTCCGGCGTTGGTCTTGTACGGAGACTTGTTCTTGGAGAAGCGGACGTCGCGGTGGATCCGGAACATCGAGCGCTTGGGATCGCCGACGATCTCGGGCGCGATGCCGCCCAGCCTGGCGTCGAGCGTCTCGACGAGCTGGCGCATCGGCTCCCGCACCTCTCGCTCATAGACGTCACGGTTGGCCTCGAACCAAGTCTTCTCGTTGTTCCGCGCCAGATCACGCAGGAACCCGAACGCCGCGGGTCGAAATCCTCCGAAGCCGACTATCGGCAACCTCCCGGGTCGGTCATGGCTTCCAGAACCCTTGCGATGGGATGCGGAACGTCCGGTTAAACCGCGAGGACGCGTTCTCCCACGCGATGATCATCGTCAGCTCCGCGATGGTGTCGTCGTCGTAGTGCCGCTGTAGGCGCGCGAACAGCTCGTCGTCGACGTCGCGGCTCGTGTCCGTGATCGCGTCGGCGTATTCGAGCGCCACCTTCTCCGCGTCGGTGAAGAGCGGGCTCTTCGCGTAGCCGGCGAGCGCCTCGATCTTCTCCGTCGAGATGCCATTCCTGCTGCCCACGGCAGCATGGACGTCCTGTCAGAACTCGCAGCCGTTCCACGAAGCGACGCGACGGTTGAGGAGCGGCCTGAGCGTCGCGGGGACGCGCGTCGTCTCTTGTTGGAGGGCGGCAAACATCGCCTTCGCGGCGCGGAAGTACGCCGGGTTGCGCGCGTAGAAGAGGTACGGATAGAGCGGCGCGCCCCGGAGCCTCTCCTGTTCCTCGAGCGTTTCGCGCAGGTCGTCCGGGAGCGTCTCGATGTCGACCAGCGGGATGCGCGTTTTCCCCTCCAGCATGGTCCCTCCTCCACGTCCGGCTATGCGGCGTGTTCTGGCCGCGATCGTACATCCGAAACGGTTGGACGCGCCGATGCACACTTCGACGGTGATCGAAGTGTCTATCGGGCGTCGATGCCGAAGGTCTTTTGAAAGCCCTGCCGTCCCAGCGAGGTGACGACGACGGCCTGGCTGCGCTTCATCCTCTCCATCCAACCGAGATCAAAGTAACGCGTGGTGAGCGCAGCTCCGACCACGCCCGCGATGTGTGGGCGTCGCTCGGTCCAATCGAGGCAGAGTCGGGAAACGTGGCGACGGGTCGAACGTCGTCGGGGAAGCTCGATCCCGAACTCGGTGAGAAAGCGGGTGCCGGCTGTCGTGATTTCAGCGGCTTTGTCGTCGAGCACGACGTATTCGCGGGCGACGAAAGCATCGGTGAGATCAACGCTGAGGCGGCCCGCCAGGTGGTCGTAGCAAATTCGGGCCGCACTGAGCGCGCGTGCTTGACCGGATAGCGGGCGGTGTCGCGGTCGCTTCTCAAGAGCGACGGCGACGATCCCCTCGATCATCTCTACCACTGTCGCCGAGGCGAGCCGGAAATAGCGATGCCGCCCACTACGGACCATCGAGAGCACGCCCGCCTCTGTCAGCTTCGCGAGATGGGTGCTGGCGGTTTGCGGCGTGATTCGCGCTGCAAGGGCAAGCTCGCCCGCGGTCAGGGCACGGCCGTCGAGAAGCGCCGACAGCATCGTCGCTCTCGCGGGGTCCGCGATCAGCGCTGCGCTCTCGGCGATGATGTGGCCTGTGATCATTCTCGCTATCTAACAGACGAATCGATCGAGCTCGCTCACGATCGGCTCGATCTCGGCTCAGAGTGACTGAACACGGCAGAGCGTCGATCGGTGCGGCGTGCCACCGCTGACCGGATCGTGCACGTCGTTCAGCACGAGCAAGTTCTGGTTGGCGCCCGCTTCGCTGAAAGGATCGAAGCCGGGCAGGCCCAGCTCGGGGCACGCCTCCCACCAGCCGTGCGAGCAGCAGACCACCCCAGGCAGAATAGCGTCGCTGATCTGCGCCTGGGCACGGACGCGACCGCCCGGCGTCTCCACGGTGATCCACTGGCCGCCCCTGATCCCGTACTCCGCGGCCGTCTCGGGATGGATCTCGGCGGTCGGGTTCGGCGCGGTCTTCCTAAGGCTCGGCAGCCCCCGGTGCTGGCTGTGCATGTACTGCGGACGCTTGGCGTTGGTCAGCACCAGCGGAAAGCGCTCGGCCAGGTCCGGCCGGCTCAGCGGGCTCAGTGCGGGCTCGACGTACACGGGCAGCGCGGGCAGGCCGTGCTCCGCGAACTTGAGCGCAAAGATCTCGACCTTCTTCGTCGGCGTCGCGAACCCTCGAGGCGCGCCCCTGGTTTCGTCGAGCTCGGCGAACTTCCGGTAACGGTGCGGCGCGCGCGGGACCGAGATCCCGTGCGGCATCGCCGCCAGCGCCTCGAGACTCACCCCGCTGGGCGCCAGCAGGTGGCGATAGCCCGCCGCCAGGTCGCCACCCCAGAACTCTGCGCCTAGGCCGAGCCGCGTCGCGAGGTCGAAGATGATGGCGACATCGGACCGGCGCTCGTAGAGCGGGGGCACCACGGCCTCGCGGAGCTGGATGTGGGCCATGGCCTCGATCGGATAGCGGTTGCCGACCTTGAGCGCCGAGCACTCCATCCAGCTCGCGGCGGGCA
>QHSV01000295.1 GCA_003221655.1 Candidatus Rokuibacteriota bacterium | reverse complement strand
TCGAGCACGGGGCGCGCCAGTCGAGCCGCGAAGGCGGGCGCGAGGTGACGCTCGCCGGAGTCCTGACCTGACGACTGCGGTCGCCGTCTCCGCCCGATCAGTGGACAGCCTGCTCCTCATCGTCCCGCCCGCGCCTGGCTCGGGTGCCCGAGTTTCGCCCGACACCGTGGTGGCGGGGCTCCCCCTGCTGCGCCGGATCGTGCTCGCCGGCATCCGCGCTGGATTCTCGCGCGTCCTCGTGCAGAGCGATCCCGCCGGCATCGACCGCCTGCTCGGCGGAACGGCGGCGACCGCGCTGAGCGACGACGCTCGGCTGGCGTCGGACTCGCGACGCCGGATCGTGATCCTTTCAGCAAACGTCGTCCCCCAACCGCGCTGGCTACGTGCACTACGCGAATTGCAGATCGAGGCCGAGCGGCTCTACGCCGACGCGTCGCTGACTGCGGTGGTCGACACCGCCGACTCGGCGGCGGTGCTCGCGGCGGCGATGCGCTGCCGTGGGGCGGGCGAGCTGGTGGAGCGGTTGCGCGCGCGGTTTGACTGGACGGATCTCAAGGCCGATGACGCCGGACGGTTCCCGCTCACCGGGCCGTCCGACACAGGGCCGGCGGAGACGTGGCTTCTGCGCAGCCTGATCAAGCAGCGCGAGGGATTCATGTCGCGCCACTTCGAGCGGAAGATCTCGCTGGCGCTCACGCGGCGGCTGGCCGCCACGCGCGTCACCCCTGACGCCATGACGCTCGTGAGCCTCGCGATCGGTCTCCTCGGCGCGTCGTTCTTCCTGTCGTCGTCGCCCGCGGCTCAGCTCGCGGGGGCGCTCCTGTTCTTGACGCACTCGATCCTCGACGGCTGCGACGGCGAGCTCGCGCGGCTCAAGTTCATGGAGTCGCCGCACGGCGCCATCCTCGACTTCTGGGGCGACAACCTCGTACACATCGCCGTGTTCACGTGCATGGCGATCGGCTTGAGTGTCACCCGGGAGGCGACGTGGCCGCTGGCTCTCGGCGCGCTCACGGTAGTCGCTACCCTCGGCGCCGCCGCCCTCGCCTCGCGCGAAATCATGCGGGACACCGCGCTGGGCGTGGACGCGACCTGGGCGGCCCGTCTCGCGGAAGCGTTTTCCAGTCGCGACTTCATCTATCTGGTGGTCGTTCTGTCGGCGTTCGGACAGGCCCACTGGTTTCTGATCTTCGCGTCCGTCGGCACGCCGATCTTCTTCCTCTTGCTCCTGTCGATCGGCGCGCGGCGGCGCGCCTGAGGCTCCGTGGCCGAATTCGTCGACGTGCTGCTCCGAGGGCTCGCCCTGTGCGGTCAGGCGATTGTCGTCGGAGGCGTGTTCTTCGTGGCGCTGCTGCTGCGGCCGGCGTCGCGCGAGGACCCGGCGGCCCGCTCACGCCTGGCGAGAAGCCTCGCGCTGACGGCGGGAGGCGCCATCGTCGTCGCCGGCGCGCAGGCGCTGTCTCAAGCCGTCCAGCTCTCCGTCCTGGGTGACGCGGCCGCGGGGTGGCCGCTCGGGGCGATCGCGGGCACGAGCTACTTCCGGGCGAGCCTCGCCCGGATCGTCGCGTGCGCCGGGCTGGTCGCCGGATGTATAGCCCTGGCGAGGCGTCCGGACCGTCTGCGATGGTGGGTCGCGCTCGGCGGATTCACCGTGGCCCTCGGCGCGGGTAGCGCGTGGACGAGTCACGCGGCGGGCCGCCTCGGGTCCCGAGCCCTTCCCTTGGTCCTGGACGCGCTGCACCAGCTCGCGGCGGGAGCGTGGATCGGCGGACTGCTCCACCTCATGGTCAGCGCCGCGCGGCGCGCTGCCGCGCCGTCGTCCGCGGCGCTGCTGAAGCGGTTCTCGACGATGTCGACCGTCGCCGTCGCGGTCCTCGTCACCGCCGGGGTGGGACTCACGCTGTCCTACGTGGACAGCCCGCGCGCGCTCCTCGGCACCTCCTACGGTGTCATGGTCCTGGCGAAAGTCGCGGTCCTCGGCGGCCTCCTCTTCCTCGGCGCGGCGAATTTCGTTGCCGTGCGCCGGCTGCCGGAGGAGTCGGCCGTCTCCCTCGCGCGCATGCGTCGCTTCGTCGAGGTCGAGGTCGGTCTCGGCCTGACGGTGCTGTTCGTCGCCGCCTCGCTGACCTCGCTCCCGCCCGCGCAGGACGTTGTCGCCGAGCGCGCGCCCCTCGCCGAGCTCGCTGTGCGGTTCACGCCGCGGTGGCCCGCGCTGACCTCGCCGACCATCGCCGACATGCCGGTCGACGACCGCAACGCGCCGCGCACGGCCGCCGATCGCGCGTGGTCGGAGTTCAATCATCACGTGGCCGGGTTCTTCGTGCTCGGCATGGGCTGCCTGGCCGTCTTGAACGCGACCGGCCGGGCGCCCTGGGCGTGTCACTGGCCGCTCCTGTTCCTGGGCTTGGCGGGCTTCCTGATGGTCCGCATCGACCCCGGCGCCTGGCCGCTCGGGCCCCTTGGCTTCTGGGAGAGCTTGCAGTATGCCGAGGTGCTCCAGCACCGCCTGTTCGTCTTTCTGGTCGTTGCGTTAGGTCTCTTCGAATGGTCGGTCCGCACCGGTCGGCTCCGTGTCCCGTGGGCCGCGCTCATCTTTCCGCTCCTCTGCGCGGTCGGCGGCGGCCTCCTCCTCACGCACTCCCACGCGGGGCTGAACCTGAAGGAGGAGTTCCTGATCGAGGTCACGCACGTCCCTCTCGGCGTGCTGGCTATGATCCTGGGATGGGGCCGCTGGCTCGAGCTGCGCTTGCCGCCCCAGGCCGGCCGGTTCCCGGGTCGCATCTGGCCGCTGGCGTTCACGCTGGTCGGGGTCGTCCTCGTGCTCTATCGGGAAAGCTGAGCTGAGCTACCTTCGCATTGCCCTCCTCGTGCTCGGCCTGGCGCTGCTCGCCGCGCTGGTCGTCCAGAACGACCCCGCCGCGGTCCTCGGCTCGATCGCCGATCTCTCCTGGCGACTGGCGATCGTCCTCTGCTTTCCGGTCACGCTCGTGACGCTGCTCGACACGCTCGGATGGCGCTTCGCCTTCCTGCGCGAGGGCGTCGCCTTTCGAGCCCTGTTCGCGTCGCGGCTTGCCGGCGAGGCCTTCAACCTGACGACGCCAGCCGCCATCGGAGGAGAGGCGGTCAAGGCCTGGCTCCTGCGGGGGCACGCCCCGCTTGATGCGAGCCTCGCCTCGGTCATCGTCGCCAAGACGACGATCACGATCGCCCAGGGGCTCTTTCTCCTCCTGGGCATCGTGGTGGCGTGGCGCTCGATCCTGAGTGGGTCGCTCCTCTTCTACGGCATGCTCTGGCTGCTGGCCGTCGAGGCGGTCGCCCTCGGCCTGTTCGTCCTGGTGCAGACACGCGGTATGTTCGGGTGGGCGGGCGGGCTGCTCGACCGGCTCGGCGTCCGCGCCACCCGGGGACGCTCGACGCTCGGACGGGTCGACGACGCACTTGGACAGTTCTACCGGACGGCGCCTCAGCGGCTGATGCTCTCGATCGCCTTCCACTTCGCCGCCTGGCTCCTCGGCTCGCTGGAGGCGTGGCTCATCTTGAAGTTTCTCGGCAGTGAGGTGTCGCTCGCGACCGCCACCGTGATCGAGGCGTTCGGTACGGCGATCAAGGTCGCGACCTTCCTGATCCCGGCCAGCCTCGGTGTCCTCGAGGGCGGCTTCCTGGCCACGTTCGTGGCGCTGGGGCTCTCGCCCACCACGGCGATCTCCTTCAGTCTCGTGAGACGTGCCCGCGAAGTCGCCTGGATCGCGATCGGCCTCGTCGTATTCGCGGTGATGCGGCCCCGAGCCCCGAACGCGCCCGAAGCCTCGTCCGAGCCGGAGAGCCATCCGGGGGAGGGGCGCTCGGCCCCCCGACGTTAAAGAGCCCCGCGTGCGCGTTCCGTTGCTAGAATTGGCCTCGCCCATGAGCGTCCGAGGTCTAACCGGTGCCCTGATCGCCCTCCTGCTCTCGTCGACGAGCTGGGCCGGGGCGGGTCTGCCCACCGTCGTCCACGATGGGCGCACGTACGTCGAGCTCATCAGGGTGGCCGCTTCGCTCCAGACAAAGCTCGACGCGACTCCCGCGAGCACGCGAGCCCAACTGCGCACCCGCGACCAGGTCGTCACCCTCACGCGGAACTGGGCCCAGGTGCTGGTCAACGGCAAGCCTGTGATGCTGGACGCGCCGGTGCGGGTCAGGCGCGGGGTGTGGCTCGTGCCCGAGTCCTTCGTCGACCGCGTCGTTCCGACGCTCGTCGCCGCAGCGCCGGCGGGTGCGGCCGTGTCGCGTACGGCCTTCGCACCGGTCGACGTGACTCTGGAGGATCTGCGGGTCCGCTCGTATCCCTCGTTCACCCGCGTCGTCGTCGAAACATCGGCCGCCGTCGCCTACCGCGTTGAGTCGAGCGGGCCCAAGGAGGCGCGCGTCCGGCTGGTCGGCCTCGGGAGCGGTACGCGGATCGAGGAGATCCGCGACGGGCTGCTCGCGGAGGTCCGGCTGGAGCGTGCGGGGCCCGACGGGCTCCTGCGTGTGGTCTTCGAGGGCGCGGCCGGGACGATCCGTGCCAGCACCCTGGCCGATCCCCCGCGTCTCGTGCTCGACGTGGCCCGGCCGACCGAGCCGGCCGCGCGCGAGGGCCGAGAGCAGCGGGGCCCCCTCAAGATGATCGTACTCGACGCCGGCCACGGCGGTCACGACTCGGGCGCCCTGGGGCCGACGGGGCTCATGGAAAAGGACCTCGTGCTGGACGTCACGCGCCGGGTCGCGAAGCTCGTGGAGGAGCGGCTCGGCATCAAGGTGCGCCTCACGCGGGACGCCGACCATTTCGTCACCCTGCGCGACCGCACGAGCTTCGCCAACCGCGAGCGCGCGGATCTGTTCGTGTCGATCCACGCCAACGCACACCGCGAAACGGCGGCGGATGGAGTCGAGACGTACTTCCTCTCGTCGGAGGCGACGGACAGCGCCGCGCGGCAGGTCGCGGCGCTCGAGAACGGTGCCGTCCAGCTCGAGCAGCCGTCCGGCCGCCCCTCCGGTCAGGTGGACATCGTGAGGGCGATCCTCTGGGATCTCGCCCAGTCGGAGTTCCAGACCGAGTCCTCGCGGCTGGCGGAGGTGGTCCACGACTCGATGACGCAGTCCCTGCGCATCTCCAACCGCGGCGTGAAGCAGGCGGGGTTCTACGTCCTCGGCGGCGCGGCGATGCCGGCGATCCTGATCGAGATCGGCTTCGTCACCAATCCGCGCGAGGAGCGGCGCCTCAAGGAGACGAAGTACCGGGACGAGATCGCCCGCGCGATTCTCGCGGGCCTCGCCGAGTACAAGCGCGCCTGGGACCAGCGAGCGCGGGCGACCGCCGAGCCGCCTTCGATGACGCGGGCGCGCTAGCGATGCCGCGGCCCGACGGGCGCGCTGCCGATCAGCTTCGCCCCACCACGGTCACGCGCGACTTTCTCCTGCACCCGGAGGGCTCGGTGCTCGTGGAGTTCGGCGCGACGAAGGTCATCTGCACCGCGTCGGTCGAGGACAAGGTCCCGCCCTTCCTCAAGGGGCAGGGGCAGGGGTGGGTTACCGCCGAGTACGCGATGCTTCCCCGTTCGACGAACACCCGGACACCGCGCGAGAACCGCGGCCCGAGTGGCCGGTCGCAGGAAATCCAGCGGCTCGTCGGGCGAGCGCTCCGAGCCGTCATCGATCGCAGCAAGCTCGGCGAGCGGACGGTGTGGGTGGACTGCGACGTGATCCAGGCTGACGGGGGCACGCGGACCGCCGCCATCACCGGAGGCTTCATCGCCGTGGCCGACGCGATCTCGCGCATTCCCGGTCTCCAGACAACGGCCGCGATCCGCGACTGCGTCGCCGCGATCAGCGTCGGCGTCGTCCAGGGCCAGGCGGTGCTCGATCTGAACTACGTCGAGGACTCGACCGCCGAGGTCGACATGAACGTCGTCATGACCGGTGCCGGCGAGTTCGTGGAGGTGCAGGGCACGGCGGAACAGGTACCATTCGGCCGCGGCCGGCTGGACGCGCTCCTGGCGATCGCGGAGGGGGGCATCCGTCGTCTCGTCGGGCTCCAGCGCCGCGCTCTTGACGCGCGTGCCGAGCACGCCTTCACCCTCTAAACGGATTCTCGTCCTCGCCACGCTCAATCCCGCCAAGGGACGCGAGCTGCAGGCACTCCTCGGCACCGTGCCGTTCCGGGTCCGGCTTTTCTCCGAGTTTCCCGACGCCAGGCTGCCTGAAGAGACCGGGCGGACCTACGCCGAAAACGCGCTCGGAAAGGCGCGCGCCGCCGCGAGCCTGACGGGCGCGCTGGCGCTCGGCGACGATTCAGGGCTCGAAGTCGACGCGCTCGCGGGCGCGCCGGGGCTCCACACGGCGCGGTTCGGCGGCCCGGGGCTCGACGACCGGGCGCGCTGGAGGCTCTTGCTCGAGCCGCTCCGTGACGTAGCGCCGGAGCGGCGGACCGCGCGCTTCCGCTGCGTGATCGCCCTGGTGGGCCCGGCGCACAGCGAGAAGGTCGTCGAGGGAGTCGTCGAAGGCATGATCGCGGAAGCGCCGCGTGGGAGCGGTGGCTTCGGCTACGATCCGGTGTTCTTCTACCCGCCGCTCGGTCGCACGTTCGCCGAGCTCTCCGACGAGGAGAAGGCGCGCGTGAGCCACCGCGGCCGCGCGCTCGAGGCCGCCCGACGGCTCCTCACCGGGTGATATAGTCGGATCCGGACGATTCGACACGATCATGCCGGCGGGGTGTGGCGCAGCCTGGTAGCGCACCTGCTTTGGGAGCAGGGGGCCGGAGGTTCAAATCCTCTCACCCCGACCATCTCTAGAGGAGAAGGCACGCATGAAAACGGTCGTCGTCTTGCTCGCAGCCACAGCTCTTGTCCTCGCCGGCCCGGTCGCCTGGGCCTACAACTGCCCGGTGGTGATCAAGCAGGCGGATGACCTCATCAAGAAGGCGGAAGCGGGAAAAGTGACGCCCGAGACCCGCCAGTTGATCGACGAGTCGAAGAAGCTGGTAGCCGAGGCCAAAGCCCACCACGAGAACGCCAAGACGAAGCGAGACCACGGCGACGCGGTCCGCAAGGCCAAGACCGCCGCCGCCTTCGCCGAAGAGGCGATCATTCTTCAGAATCCGTAGCGCGCCGTCGGTGCGACGTCGACGGCGGTTTGCCGGCAACGCGGTCTTCATCACGGGCGCCTCGTCGGGCATCGGCGCCGCGCTCGCCCGCGAGTTCGCCCGCGAGGGCGGCGACGTGGTCCTCGCGGCGCGCCGGCAGGACCGGCTCGAGGCGCTCGCGGCGGAGATCACGCAGGCCGGGTGCCGCGCGCTGGTGGTCCCCTGCGACGTCACCCGTGATGGTGACCTCGAGCGCGCCGCCACCCTTTCCCGGACAGCCTTTGGCAAGCTCGACGTCGTCGTCGCCAACGCGGGCTTCGGGGTCGTCGGTGCCCTCGAGACCCTCGCGCTCGACGACTATCGCCGCCAGTTCGAGACCAACGTCTTCGGCGTCCTGCGAACGGTGTACGCGACTCTCGAGGACCTCAAGAAGACCCGCGGCCGGCTCGTCCTGCTCGGCAGCGTCAGCGGCCACGTGGGCGTTCCGGGCTCGTCGCCCTACTCGATG
>QHSV01000531.1 GCA_003221655.1 Candidatus Rokuibacteriota bacterium | reverse complement strand
AGGCCCGTTCTACCTGGCCCAGACTCGCATGCGCGAAGCCATCTCCGAGGACAAGCCCGGCGTGCCGCTACAGCTCATTCTCCGCGTCGTCGAGGCCTCCGCGTCCTGCGCGCCGATCTCGAAAGCCGCCGTGGACGTCTGGCAGTGCGATGCGCTCGGCATCTACTCCGGCTACGAGGGCGCCGCCATCGCCCCGCGGCACGTCGAGCCGGTGGACGACAAGACGTTTCTGCGGGGCACGCAGCTCACGGACGCTGCCGGTGCCGTCCGGTTTCGAACGATCTATCCGGGCTGGTACTCGGGCCGCACCCCGCACGTACACTTGAAGCTTCGCGTCGGCGCGAAGGCGGCCACCACCCAGCTCTATTTCCCCGACGAGGTCACGAACGCCGTCTACGCGCGCGCCCCGTACGATCGGCACCCGAACCGCGACACGACGAACACGACGGATCGCTTCCTGAGGTCGATCGCCGACAAGTCCCTCGTGATGTGGACGATGGCGCGCGACGGGGACGGCTACATCGCCGACGCCACCGTCGCGTTCCGGACCTCGTAGCTCAGGCCTGGGCCCTCGCGCTTGCGGGAGTGGGCTTGTTCGCAAGCGTTTTGCCGAGCATCTTGGCTGTCATCGTCCGTTTCACGGAAGCGGGCACCAACGCGTTCATGATGCGGTTCATCCGGCCCGGAACGATCCTGGACCGGTTTTCCGGCAGCGCGTTAAGGCCTTCGGATACGCACTGCTCCACGCTCATCGGCTTCAACGGCATGGTCCGCGGGTCGAACTCAAGCTTGGCCCGCACCGGCGTATCTGTCAGCCCGGCCGGCACGACGGTAACGTAGACGCCCCGAGGCTTGAACTCGTAGTGGAGGAGCTGCAAATCTTGGAGACGATTCTGCCGCTGGGCGTGAGCCTGCTCGACATCCTGCAGGCGCGCGCCGCCGACCCCGAGCGTCGCAACATCGGCCTGAAGAACTTCCTCATCGCCAGGTATCCTCGCGAGAGCGCGAACGAGCTCCTGCGACGGGAATACCAGGCGATTGGCGAGCACGCGAAACGGCTATTCTTCTGCGACGCGTAGTAGTGGTCGTCGGCACGATGGACGCCCATTCCGGGCACTTTTGAAGTGACCGCAGCCGCACACCGGCGCCGGAGCGGGACGGACAAACCAATTCCTGGGTGAAGTCTGGGTAAACGAAAGGGGTTAGCGGCTGCTGCATCCGCTAACCCCTCGTTCTTCATGGTTGCGGGGGCTGGATTTGAACCAGCGACCTTTGGGTTATGAGTGCGAGACGGCCATGACCGGTAACCCTCTGATCTCGCGAGAAAGAGTGCTGCTGCGAGCAGTTCCACGTTGTCTGCTGATGCGCCGTTCTTCACCCCATTGCGGGATGTTTCGGGATGTCACGGGAGCAAAATGGAGCAGAACGGAAGGAAGCGAGCACACTGCTGCAGGAGCGACCGAGGAACTGTCGGAGAGGTACCTTCGGGCGACGACTCCAGAGAGCAAACGGAGACGAGACACGTTCATTAGAGCCCCCAAAGCGCCCAATGCGCCAAGAGTAGCGCGGCCGTTAGCAGGCCCACGACGTCCAGCCAGATTCTCCAGGTCGGCTGCTCGAGATACCGGCGGATGAATGGGATCTCGTCGCGCAGCGTCCTCAGCTCCCGGCTACTCGGGCAATAGCAGTCGGAGAGCGTGCGATGGTCGTAGACCATCTGCAACGCGACTGTCTCGTGGGGATGCGCGTTGGCCCACGCCTCGAGCGTCTGTTCCTGCTGCAGTTCCACGGTCTCGACCTTGGGCTGGAGCACCTCCTCGGGCGCGCGGGGAAACGTGGAACGATTCAGGGGTTCACTCACAGCAGCCACCGCAGCCCGCTGAGGTAGACCTTGGCTTGCTGCTTGCGCTGAACTCGGCGCTCACCCCTCCGCCTTCTCGAGCCGGCGGAGGAACACCGCGACCTCCTTGAACTCCGCGATGCCATCGGCCTCGCCCATGCGGGGTATTGTACTGGACGCGGAGGTCATTCTCGTCGACCCACCCCGGATGAAGCCAACCTGGCGCGTTCCCGGGGAGCCGGCCGGCAGCGATTGAATTCCCAGAAGCGGGGCATTCCCAGCACACTGGGCTTGATTGACTAGAACGGAGCCACGTCCGATGCGTGTAGACTGAGGGCCAGGTGCCACCACCCCAGATCACGACGCCCGCTCTCACATTGTTGTAAGCGTCGCCCTTCCACAACCACGGGAGACATGATGCGCGCAGCGATCACCGCGACGGGTCACTACCTACCGCCCGATGTCTACCCCAACGCGTACTTCGAACGGCAACTGGACACGACCGACGCGTGGATCCGATCGCGCACCGGGATCGCTGAGCGCCGCTTCGCGTCGGCTGGCGGCACGTCAGACCTGATCGTGCCGGCGGCTCGCCGCTGCCTCGACGCCCGCGGAATCTCGCCGGCGGCCGTCGATTGCGTCATCGTCGCCACGATGACGCCGGATCGACTGTGCCCGTCAACGGCTGCGGTGGTCCAGCGAAAGCTCGGCGCGATCCACGCGTGGGGCTTCGACCTGGCCGCGGCCTGCTCCGGCTTCGTCTACGGGCTCATCGTGGCGACGAAGCTCATAGAGTCGGGCGCCGCGCGCCGGGTGTTGCTCTGTGGGGCGGATCGGATGAGC
>QHSV01000294.1 GCA_003221655.1 Candidatus Rokuibacteriota bacterium | reverse complement strand
GAGGTCGGCCTGCCCCTGCGCCAGCGCCTCGGCGGCTCCGGATTCGGCCCGGGTCGTCTTGATCCTGACGGCAAGCCCCTCGAGCGCGAAGTAGCCCTCAGCCTCCGCAACCCGAATGGGAAGGTACTCCGGTGAGGTGGGCGGGCCGCTCACCGCGAGGACCAGGGTCTGCAGGAGCACGATGAGCCCGAGCATGGGCTCAGGGCCGCGAGCGCGGCCAGGGCGGCGCGGGATGCCCGGGCCGCCCCGGGATCGCGCCAAGCGCCGCCTGCTGCGCCTGTACGGGGCGCTGCTCCGGCGCTTCGGCCGCCAGCGCTGGTGGCCCGGCCGCACGCCCTACGAGGTCGCCGTTGGCGCCGTGCTTGCCCAGCACACCGCGTGGGTCAATGCCGCCCACGCCATCGCAGCGATCCGCTCCCGCGGGCTGCTGACGCCCGCCCGGGTAGCCGACCTCTCGGTCTCCGATCTGGCGCGCGTGATCCGCCCGGCCGGCACCCACCGCGTGAAGGCGCGCCGGCTCCAGGCGCTGACGCGCTGGCTCGTAGGGAGCTCGAGCGGGAGCTTCGATCGGATGCGGACGGCGCCGCTCGGCCCGCTGCGCCGGAGCCTGCTCGAGATCCCCGGACTCGGTCCGGAGACCGCCGATGCAATCCTCCTCTATGCCGTGGGCCGGCCAGTGTTCGTCGCCGACGCCTATGCCCGCCGTGTTCTCGCGCGCCACCGTCTGATCGGCCCGACGGCAGGCTATGAAGAGGCCCGCGCGTGGCTCGAGGCACACCTGCCGTCCGATCCCGGCCTGTTCAACGAGTTTCACGCGCTGCTCGTGGCTGTCGGCAAGTCGAACTGCCGCACCGTGCCGCGCTGCGACGACTGCCCGTTGCGCCCGGATCTCCGGGGCCGGGCCCCCGCGCGTTGACCGGGCCCGGGCGCTCGGCGGGTCATCGGCAGAAGTCCCAGAGGAGAGCGACGATTCGCTCCGCGGCGTCCGGGACCGCAAGAGTTTGCGCGTGCTCGCCCATCTGCTTCAGTCCTGCGGGGTCGGCGAGGAGCGCGCGAACCTCGCGAACGAGCCGCTCCGTCGTGAGCATCGACTGAGGGAGAACGACCGCGCCTCCGACGCGCTCGACGATCCGCGCGTTCTCCGTTTGCTCGTCACCACGGGTCCCGGGCAGCGGAACGTACAGCGCGGGCACGCCGAGCTGGCAGCACTCGTTCACCGTCCCGGCCCCCGCGCGGGCGACCACGAGCGCCGCCGCGGCGTAGATCCCGGCGAGCTCGGCGCCGATGTAGGGCGCGACCGTGTAGCGGCGCGCCAGGGCTGGAGGCAGCGCGGCGCGCCGGTCCTCGAGCCACCGGCGATCACCCGTGGCCGGGTTCTCGCCGCACTGATGGATGAGTTGCGTCAGCTCGGCGAGCGACGCCAACGCGTCCCCGACGACCCGATTGATCCGGTGAGCGCCCTGGGCGCCGCCGGTGACGTACACGAGGGGGACCGCCGGATCAAGCTGGAAGCGGGCGATGGCGCTCGACCTCGAGCCTGCGCGGAGCTCAGGCCGGAGGGGATTGCCCGTCACGACCACGCGGGCTGCGGGAAGGCGGCCCGCCCGGTCGGGAAACGTGACCGCGATTCGGCGCGCGAACCGGGCGCCGATCCGGTTCGCGAGGCCCGGGACCGCCGTCTGCTCGTGGAGGACAACAGGCACCCTTAGAAGCGCGGCGCCGAACACGACGGGAAGCGCAACGAAGCCGCCGGTGCCGAAGACGACGCGGGGGCGGAGGGTCCGCAAGATGCGAAGGACGCTCAGCGTACCCACCGGGACGTTGACGAGGAGGTCCGCCACGTTCCGCCACGCCCAGTAGCGCCTCAGCTTGCCGGTGGAGATGGCGATGTAGGGGATGCCGCTCTGGGGCACGCGCTGAGCTTCAATGCCGGAGCGAGAGCCGATCCAGGCGCACGTCCTCGAGCGCTCGCGCAGGAGGGCCGCGACAGCCAGGCCCGGGCTCGTGTGGCCGCCGGTGCCGCCGCCCGCGATGACGACGTCTACTGGAGTTAGCCGTCGGAGCGCCTCCGCAGAGCCTCCGGCGCTCGACGTTCGGGGAGTCAACCCGCCAGCTCCTGGTCCGCAGAGGCTCCGGCGCTCGACGTTCGGGGAGTCAACCCACCAGCCCCGTGGCCGGCCCGGTTCCCCCCTTGTCGTGATGACGCTCGATGGCGAGCTCGATCAGGCGGTCGATCAGCGCGGTGTAGCCGAGCCCGGAGGCCGCCCACATCTTCGCGTAGGCGCTCGTCGCGGTGAAGCCGGGGATCGTGTTGATCTCGTTGACCAGCACGCGGTCGCCCTCGAGAAAAAAGTCGACGCGCGCCATACCCGAACAGTCGACCGCGCGGAAGGCGGCGATCGCCAGCTCGCGGATCCGCCGAGTGGTCTCGGGCGACACGGGCGCTGGCACCGTGACTCGCGCCTGGCCCTCCAGGTACTTGGTCGAATAGTCGTACCAGTCGGCGTCGTAACTGATCTCGCCGGGGAACGAGGCGATCGGCTCGTCGTTGCCGAGCACGCTCACCTCGATCTCACGCCCCCGCACGGCGCGCTCGACGAGGATCTTGCGATCGTGACGAGCGGCGAGATCTACCGCGGCGGCCAGCGCTCCCGCCTCGCTCACCTTGCTGATCCCGACGCTCGAGCCCAGGTTCGAGGGCTTGACGAAGCAGGGAAAGCCGACGGTCTCGGCTACACGCGCCGCGACGCGATCGGGCGCGCTGCGCCACTCGTGTCGGGTGACCACGACGTGCTCGACGATGGGCAGGCCGTAAGCCTGGAACACAGCCTTCATCGTGACCTTGTCCATTCCGACGGCGGAGGCAAGAACGCCCGCGCCGACGTACGGAACGTCGGCGAGCTCGAAAAGGCCCTGGATCGTGCCGTCCTCGCCGTACGGACCATGCAGCATGATCACGACCACGTCGAGTCCCTGGCGGAGCTCAGGTGGGAGACTGCCGGCGGGCTCGGTGCGTGCGAGGCTCTCGACGGAGGCGCTCTCGACGGCTTCGGCGCGGTTCGCGAGGGCCTTCTTCACGGCCCCGTCGGCGTCGTTCGACGGGAGCGCGACGCGCGCCTCGGCCGCGAGCGCCCGCAGGGGATCGCCGCCGACGACCCAGCGCCCGTTGCGAGCGATGCCGATCGGGACGACGGCGTGACCGCGCTCCTCGAGCGCGGCGATCACCGACGCCGCGGAGGCGAGCGACACCTCGTGCTCTCCGGAGCGGCCGCCGAAGACGACGCCCACGCGCAGGCGAGACATGCAAATCATTCTAGCAGCACACGACGCGCGACCCGCCCGATCGAGTCCGACCGGGCGCCTACTGAGTCGCGATGAGCAGGGCCTTCGCGATGAGGCCCACGAACTCCCACGCCGGCTGCATCCACAGGTCGCGCAGGAGCCATACGGTGATGCCGATTCCGAGGTACGCCACGCCTAAGAAGATCGACTGCGGCAGGTCACGAAAAGGAATGATCATGCGGAGGATGCCGGCTCCGATCGCCCCGAGAAACGCGACGACCCCGCCGGCGGCGGCCAGCGCCAGCGGAGTCAGCAGAAAGAACATGAACGAGGTGACGATCGCCTCGCCCCGACCGATGGGGGTCGCGAACCGCTGGCGCACCGCCGGCTGATCCGCGAGCTGCTCGAGCGCCTGAGCGACCTTGGCCCAGCTCACGAAGCCGCTGTACGTGGCGAGGAAGAGAAAACAGAGCGCCAGGAGGATCCAGTGGCGCTTCTTGAGCAGGTTGAGCGGCCACATGGCTATACCCTAGGCGCTTACCGCTCCGAGCGCCACCGTCTCCACTCGGCGAGGCGGCGCCCCAGCTCAGCCTCGAGCCCACGGTCGGTCGGGCGATAGTACTGGCGCCCGCGGAGCGACTCGGGCAAGTCCTCCTGATCGACTCGCGCGCCGGGGGCGTCGTGGGCGTACTGATATCCCGCGCCGTAGCCCAGGTCCTTCATGAGGCGCGTTGGAGCGTTGCGGATGTGCAGCGGCACCGGCTCGGCCGGTCGCTGGCTCACGTCCTCCTTCGCCTCGTTGTAGGCGACGTACACGGCGTTGGACTTCGGCGCGAGCGCCAGGTAGAGCGTCGCCTGGGCCAGGGCCAACTCCCCTTCGGGATCCCCGAGGAAGTCGTATGCCTCCTTCGCCGCGAGCGTGAGCGAGAGCGCGCCGGGGTCGGCGTTACCGACATCCTCGGAGGCGAAGCGCACCAAGCGGCGGGCGATGTAGAGCCGGTCCTCGCCGGCCTCGAGCATGCGTGTGAGCCAGTAGAGCGCCGCGTCGGGATCCGAGTCGCGGAGCGACTTGTGGAGCGCCGAGATCAGGTTGTAGTGCTCCTCGCCGGACTTGTCGTAGAGGAGCGTCCGGCGCTGCGCCGCCTCCCGGATCGAAGCCTCGGTGACGCGCCGCCGGCCACCCGCGACGGGCGCCAGCAGCACGGCCAGCTCGAGCACGTTCAGCGCGACCCGCGCGTCACCGTTCGCCACGCCCGCGATCGAGCGGAGCGCCTCGGCGGTCACCTCGGGGTGGAGCTGGGCGAGGCCGTGCTCGCCGTCCGCGAGCGCCCGCCGCATGATCGCGAGCAAATCGTCCTCCTCGAGTCCGCGAAGGACATAGACCCGGCAGCGCGAAAGCAGCGCGGCATTCACCTCGAAGGACGGGTTCTCGGTCGTCGCGCCGACAAGCACGACCGTGCCCTTCTCAACGTGGGGGAGAAAGGCGTCCTGCTGGGCGCGGTTGAACCGGTGGATCTCGTCGACGAAGAGGATGGTGCGTACCCCCTGGCGGGCGCGCTGGCGCTCCGCCTCGCCGATCACCTCGCGGATCTCCTTGACTCCCGACAGGACCGCCGAGAAGGCGACGAAGCGGGCTCCCGTCACGTGCGCCATCAAGAACGCGAGAGTCGTCTTGCCGGAGCCCGGGGGACCCCAGAGAATCATCGAGTGTAGCTCGCCCGTCTCGATCGCAGCTCGCAACACCCGCCCGGTTCCCAGCAGATGTTCCTGCCCGACGATCTGGTCGAGCGAGCGCGGTCGCACCCGGTCGGCCAAGGGCGCCGGCGTCCGCGGGGCGGCCGCGGCACGCTCGGGTTCTCCGAAGAGCTCCACGCTAGGGCCGCCCGTTGCCTCGGGCCTCGAGCCACGCGGGGAGGAGCGCCAGATCCGCGAGTTGCGCGATCGGCGTCACCTTCCAGCGGTCGAGGTCTGCCTGGCGGGCGCGGTAGGCGATGAACGGAACGCCCGCCGCGGCCGCGGCCACACCGTCGACCCACGAGTCGCCGACGACGACCGCCGGGATGCCTCCGGCGAGGCGACCGTTGAAATGTGGGGCAGTGGGAGCTGAGCCGGTGCCTCCGGCGAGGCGACCGTTGAAATGCTCTGAAATCACGCGCCACCCGTCAGGGTCCGGCTTGAGCGCGCGCATGTCGTCACGCGTGACGACCAGGTCGAGGTCGCCGGCCAGGCCGAGGCGTTCGAGCGCGGGTAGGGTGAGTACCCGCGCGTTGTTCGTCCAGAGCGCCGTCGCGAACCCGGCGCGGCGCGCACCCGCGAGCGCCGCGAGCGCGCCCGACTCGAGCGTGGCCACCTCCATCGCGCGCCGCTCGTGGTCGAGTGCCAGGTCCCATAAGGCGGACTCCAGCGCCGGCGCCTGCGACCGGCAGTACGTGATCAGCTCGCCCACACGATAGCGCTCGTGCCGGGCCGGGAGGGGGCCGCTCGCCGCCTCGATGAGCGCCCGCATGTCGACAGCCATGGCCGCGAGATCGAGGGGCGTCTGGATGAGAGTGTGGTCGAGGTCGAATACGCACAGAGCCACGCTGAGACCGTACCACAAGCGTGCTACCATGGGCTGTCATCATGACGCGCACGCTACTTCCCATGTTGGCGTTGGCGTCGCTCCTGCTCGTCGCCCTCTCCGCGCCGTTCGCGCTCGCGCTCGACGAAGCCGAACGGCTCTGGCTCGTCGGCGAGCAGGCCTCCGCGGACGGCCTCCACCCGCTCGCCCGCCGGGTCCTCGAGCGCTTCATCGCCGAATACCCGAACGACCCGCGGCTGCCATCGGCCGTGCTGCTCGTGGGCCGGGCGCGACTCGCGCTGGGCGACGCGGATCTGGCGCTCGAGGCCTTCCGCCGGTTTCGTACGCTGGCGCCGCCCGCTCGGCGGCTCGAGGGACGCTTCTGGGAAGCCGAGGCGCTCTACCGCGTCAAGCGCTTTGCCGAAGCTCGCGCGGCCTATGACGACGTGATGCGACAGGATGCTTCCTCCCCGCTTGCGCCCGACGCTGCCTACGGTCTCGCCCTGAGCGAGCTCGAGCTGCGCAGGCCGGAGGCCGCGGCCAAGGCCTTGCGTGACTTCGTCACGACCTGGCCCGAACACCCGCAGGCGCCGTCTGCGAGCTTCTATCTCGCGCAAACACTCTTCGACCTCAAGCGCTATGCCGACGCCCTGCCCCTGCTCACGGGCTTCGCGACGAAGCATCCGAAGCACCGGCTTGTTCCCGACGCGCAGTATCTGCTCGGCTCGATACGCCTGGCCATGGGTGACCGCGAGGCGGGCGTCAACGACCTCAAAGCGTTCGTCGCGGCGTATCCGTCGCACCAGCTGGCACCGGACGCGCGTCAGACGATCACCGCGACACTCGCCAAGTACGGAAACCGGACCCAGCAGCAGAGCGCCTACGCGCAGCTGATGCAGCAGTCACCACCGACCCCCGAGGCGTTTTACGATGCCGGATTGATCGCGGGCCGGACCGGGCAGGTCCAGAACCAGGAGACCGCATGGCGGCGACTCCGCAAGGAGTTCCCGAGCCACCCGCTGGCCCACCAGGCCGCTCTCGAGCTGGCCCGCGCGGCGTTCAAGCGGAAGAGCTGGCAGGATGCCGCGGCCCAGGCGAAGGCGGCCACCGCGAGCAACGATGAAGGGGTCCGTGCCGAGGCGCTCCTGCTGGGGGGCGAGTCGGAGCTGAAGCTCAACCGCCCCCGGGACGCGGCGAAGTCGTTCGAAGCCGTCGGCGCCGTGAAGAACCTCGAAGCCGGTGACCGCTATCGTGCGCTCGCCGGCCTTGGCCTCGCGCGCGAGCAGCTCGGGGAGCTGCGCGCCGCGCTCACCGCGTACGAGTCCGTCGCCAGCAAGAGCCCCGACGTGACACTGCGGGACTGGGCGCGCGACCGGGCGGCGGCCGTCAAGGCCCGGCTCAGCAAGTCGTCCACGAGCGGCGAGAAGCGCTCGTGACGCCACGCCGGCTCGCGCTCGTCCTGCTCGCCGTGCTCGTCGTGCTGCCGGGCCCGGCGCCGGCGGCGACCGTGCTCCCGCTGGCTCCGCCGCCGCCGGATCTGACCGGGCTCGTGCCCTTCGCCGAGGCACCGATCGAGAAACCGCCGGTCGCCGCAGCGGACTTGCCGCTGCCGCCTTCCCCCTCGGAGCTCCCGACGATGCCGCTGGCGCCCATCGTGGCGCCGGCGGCCGACAAGCTGACTGCCCCTCTCGGTCCGCCGGGCACCCTCGCCTGCGTCGGTGCGGCGCTCGGTATCGCGTCGAAGGCCCTCGAGTGCGGGCGTGCGCACTACGCCAAGGGCGAGTACTACGACGCGGCCCAGGATCTCGAAGCGGCGGTACGCCGCGGCTCGGATCGCGACTTCGTGGCGGAAGCGCGGTACTGGCTCGCCGAGACCTACTATAGGCTCGACCGGTTCCAGCAGGCGGACGCGCTCTTCCGTCAGGTCGCCGGTGGCCCGAGGACCTCGGAGTTCGCGCTCTGGAGCCTGCATTCGAGCGGCTGGACCGCGCTCCGGCTCAACCAGATGGCCCGGGCACGCGACACCTTCACACAGTTC
>QHSV01000293.1 GCA_003221655.1 Candidatus Rokuibacteriota bacterium | reverse complement strand
CCCATCTTGGCCATGACCTTGAGGATGCCCTTGTTGAGGGCCTTGATGTAGTTCTTCACCGCCTTCGCCCGATCGGTGTCGGTCAGCAGACCCTCGCGGATCATGTCATCGAGGGTCTCGAAGGCGACCCACGGGTTGACCGCGCCCGCGCCGTAGCCGATCAGGAGACAGAGGTGGTGCACCTCTCGCGCGTCGCCGGTCTCGACGACGAGCCCGCAGCGCGTGCGCTCCCCACGCCGGACGAGGTGGTGATGCACCGCCGCCGTGGCGAGCAGGCTCGGGATCGCCGCCGTCTCGCGGTCGATCCCACGATCCGACAGGATGAGGACATTGTAGCCCTCGGCGATCGCCGCGCTCGCGCGGCGCTGGAGGTCCTCGAGCGTACGCTCGAGGCCGGCGGCGCCCGCGGCGACCGGGTAGAGCATGGGCAGCGTGATGGATTTGAAGCCGCGCTCGGCGACATGGGCCAGCGTGGCGAGCTCCTCGTTGGTCATCACCGGGTCCTTCAGCACGATCTGCCGGCAGGACTCCGGCTCGGGCGTCAACAAATTACGCTCCGGGCCGACGGTGGACTCCATCGATGTCACCAGCTCCTCGCGGATCTGATCGAGCGGAGGATTCGTCACCTGGGCGAAGAGCTGCTTGAAGTAGTCGTAGAGCGGCCGGGGACGGTTCGAGAGCACGGCCAGCGCCGTGTCCGTGCCCATCGAGCCCACCGGCTCCTCGCCGTTCTTGGCCATCGGCAGCAGCAGGATTCTCAGGTCCTCGTGGGTGTACCCGAACGCGATCTGCCGGGTCAGCACCGTCGCGCGGTCGGGCGCCGACACCGGGTGCGCCGGAAGCTCCTCGAGGTGGACGAGGTTGTCGCGGAGCCAGTCGGCGTAGGGGTGCTCGGCGGCGAGCAGGGCCTTGATCTCCTCGTCGTCGATGATGCGGCCCTGTGCGGTGTCGACGAGGAAGATCCGGCCGGGATGCAACCGCTCTTTGACCAGAATCTTCTCGGCGGGGATGTCGAGCACGCCGACCTCGGAGGCCATGATGACCATGTCGTCCTTGGTGACGTAGTAGCGCGAGGGGCGCAGGCCGTTCCGGTCGAGCACGGCGCCGATGACGGTGCCGTCGGTGAACGCGATCGAGGCCGGTCCGTCCCACGGCTCCATCAACGAGGCGTGGTACTCGTAGAACGCCCGCCGCTCCGGGCTCATCGACTCGTGGTTCTGCCAAGGCTCCGGGATCATCATGAGGATCGCGTGCGGCAGCGACCGGCCGTTCATGACCAGGAACTCGAGCACGTTGTCGAAGGTCGCCGAGTCCGACAGGCCGTCGCGCGTGACGGGCATCACTTTCCGGAGGTCGTCGCCGAGCGCATCCGACCGGCAGAGCGCCTCGCGGGCGCGCATCCAGTTGATGTTCCCGCGCAGCGTGTTGATCTCCCCGTTGTGGGCGACATACCGATACGGATGCGCGAGCGGCCAGGACGGAAAGGTGTTGGTGCTGAAGCGCTGGTGCACGAGCGCGAGCGCCGACTCCACGTCGGGATCGGCGAGATCCGGATACATCGTCTCGATCTGGTCGGCGCTGAGCATCCCTTTGTAGATGAGCGTGTTCGAGCTGAGGCTCGGCATGTACGCGAACTTGTTTTCCGGAATGTCGAGCGCCACCACGGCCTTTTCGAAGAGCTTTCGGATCACGTAGAGCTTGCGCTCGAAGTGGGCGTGATCCCGCACCGCCGGTCCGCGGCCGATGAGCACCTGGGTGATGTGCGGCTCGACCGAGAGCGCGCTGGCGCCGATGAGGTGATCGTCGGTGGGGACGTCCCGCCAGCCGAGGAGGTGCTGGCCCTCTTCGTCGACGATCGAGTGCAGGAGCGCGCGAACGCGGTCCCGCTGCTCCGGGTCCCGCGGCAAGAACACGAGCCCGCAGCCGTACTCCTTGGGCGGCGGCAGGGGAATCCCCAGGCGATCGCACTCGCGCCGCAGGAACTTGTCCGGCACCTGGAGCAAGACGCCGGCGCCATCGCCGGTATTCGCCTCGCAGCCGCACGCGCCCCGGTGAAGGAGGTTGATGAGAACGCGGAGCGCCTGGCGCACGATCGTGTGCGACCGCCGGCCCTTGATGTCGACCACGAAGCCGACGCCGCATGCGTCGTGCTCGCAGCGCGGGTCGTACAGCCCCTGGGCGGGCGGAGGACCGGGAACGGCGGTTCGATGCTGAGCTTCAGTCATTGGGCTCCATCCCTATTGTGAAAACAGTTGCACGATAGTAGCGGCATTTACATTATTAGTCATCCCCAAAAAGTCGGATAGTAAGTATCAGCGCGGCTTATAATCAAGCCGTGCATCTCGAGACCCTGCGTCTCTACTGCGACGTCGTCCGGCACCGGTCATTCTCGCGTGGTGCCGCGCAAAACATCGTCTCCCAGTCGGCGGCGAGCCAGGCGATGCAGCAGCTCGAGACGGAGCTGGGCGTGGCACTCCTCGACCGCACCAAGCGCCCGTTCGTCGTGACCCCCGAGGGCCAGGCCTTCTACGAGGCCTGCCGGGGACTGCTCGAGTCGTGGGAGAAGGCGAGGGCCGAGGTCGCGGCGGTGAAGGCCCGCGTGGACGGCACGGTGCGGGTCGCGGCGATCTACTCGGTCGGCTTGCACGACGTGAGCCGGCACGTGCAGCGGTTCATGGCGCTCTACCCGGAGGCGCGGGTCCAGCTCGAGTGCCTGCACCCGCACAAGGTCGTCGAGGCCGTGATGCAGGGTGAGGCGGACGTCGGGATCATGTCGTACCCGCCGGCCGACCGGGCCCTCGCCATCGTGCCGCTCCGATCCGAGCCGATGGCCTTCGTGTGCCACCCGAACCATCGTCTGGCGCGGCGGCGAGTCGTCGTGCCCGCCGACCTCGCCGGCGAGACGTTCGTCGCATTCGACGCCGGTCTGACGATTCGCAAGGCGATCGACCGGGCGCTCCGCCAGCACAACGTCAAGGTCAACACCGTGATGGAGTTCGACAACATCGAGACGATCAAGCAGGCGATCATCATCGCGGCCGGGGTCTCTATCCTCCCGCGCCACACGGTGCAAAACGAGGCCTCAATCCGTACGCTCGCCGTTGTCCCGCTGGGTATCACGGACCTGGTGCGGCCCGTCGGCCTGATCCACCGTCGCCAGAAGCCGCTCACGCCGACGGTGAGCCGGTTCATCCAGTTGCTCAAGGACGCCAACGAGGAGCCGGCTCGCGTCACGGCGCGCTCGTGACGCGGTGGGCCGTGCCGTTGCCGGGCTCGTGGCAAAGAGTTACGATCGAAGCCGGGGAGGGACGTCATGCGTGGTGAGTTCGAGGACGAGTATTCCGCGACGATCGACGACGACCTGCGCGACACCGACGACCTCCGCGAGACCAGGGGCGCCCTGCTGAACGACACGATCGCAGTGCTGTCGCCGGCCGAGCCGATCTGCCTCTTCGAGACCGCCACGGTCCACGAGGCCGTCCAGACGATGCTGGCCCGGCGGCAGGCGGGCGTGCTCGTGACCGACGCCGCCGGACGACTCACGGGCATCTTCACCGAGCGGGACGTCCTCACGCGCGTCGTCGGCAAGGACCTCGACGCGCGCCGGACACCCCTTGCGGGGGTGATGACACGCAATCCCGAGGCGCTGATCGCGCGTGACCGCGTGGCCTACGCCGTACATTGCATGAGCGTGGCCGGCTACCGGACGATCCCGCTCGTCGACCCGGAGGGCCGACCCATCGGCGTCGTCACGGTCAGCGACGTCATCCGCTGGCTCGCGAACCTGTTCCCCGAGGCGGTCCTGAACCTGCGGCCGGGCGACGCTATCAAGCATCCCCAGGACGTGGACGCCGGCTGATATGCTTGTTCGGACACCCCGGGGCGGGTCGGGTGGACTGACCGCGCGTTCGGAATCTTGCCCGCGCCGGCCGCGTTCGATAGAATGACCGTTGGTCCACCGGTGTTTGTGTCGACGGCGCCGGCGGGCAGCCTCTGTAGCGATTCCCCGTACCAGGCTCGCCGCGGATGACTGCGCGAGCCGAGCGAGGAGACAGGACGCGATGGGTCAGATAGCGACTCCCGCCACCGGCGCCGAGAAGACGCGAACGGCGCTGGACCGTGCGGTGATCCGGTTTGCCGGTGACTCCGGTGACGGCATGCAGCTCACGGGCGAGCAGTTCACGACCGAGTCGGCGTGGGCCGGCAATGACCTTGCCACGCTGCCCAACTTCCCCGCCGAGATCCGCGCTCCCGCCGGCACGCTCTTCGGTGTGTCGAGCTTTCAGCTCCAGTTCGGCAGCCAGCGCGTCTACACCCCGGGCGACCGGCTCGACTGCCTGGTCGCGATGAACCCGGCCGCCCTCAAGGTTCACCTACGTGATCTCAAGACAGGTGGCCTCCTGATCGTCAACACGCCGGCGTTCGACAAGCGAAATCTGGACAAGGCGGGCTACGCGACGAATCCGCTCGACGACCCGACCCTGGCCGAGCGTTACCGGCTGCACAAGGTCGACATGACCGGCCTGACCCACGAGGCCATCAAGGACCTGCCGCTCAATACCAAGGAAAAGGACCGGACCAAGAACTTCTTCGCGCTCGGCCTGGTCTCGTGGATCTACACGCGCCCGCTCGAGCCCACGCTCGACTGGATCACGAAGAGATTCGCCAAGAACAAGGACATCGCCGAGGCCAACACCCGCGTCCTCAAGGCCGGCCACGCCTTTGGCGAGACGGCCGAGATCTTCGGCGAGCACTATGCCGTCGAGCCCGCGGAGATGACGCCGGGACTCTATCGGGCCATGACGGGTAACCGTGCCCTGGCCTGGGGCCTTCTCGCCGCCGCGCAGCGCTCCAAGCTCCCGGTGGTCTACGGCGCCTATCCGATCACGCCGGCAAGCGACATCCTGCACGAGCTGGCGCTGCACAAGCGCTTCCGTGTGAGGACGATCCAGGCCGAGGACGAGATCGCGGCCGTCACCGCGGCCATCGGCGCCTCGTTCGGCGGAGCGATCGGGGTCACCGCCTCGAGCGGTCCCGGCATCGCGCTCAAGAGCGAGGGTATCGGCCTCGCCGTGACGGCGGAGCTGCCGCTCGTCGTCCTGAATATCCAGCGGGCGGGACCTTCGACCGGCATGCCCACGAAGACCGAGCAAGCCGACCTCATGCAAGCGCTGTATGGCCGCAACAGCGAGGCCCCGGTCGTGGTCCTCGCCCCGGCCACACCGGGCGACTGCTTCTACATCGCGTATGAGGCCGTGCGGCTGGCCGCCAAGTACATGGTGCCGGTGCTCGTGCTCAGCGACGGATTCCTGGCCAACGGCTCGGAGCCCTGGCTCATCCCCGACGTGACGACGCTGCCGCCGATCGAGATCCAGTTCAGGACGGAGCGAGAAGGCTTCTTCCCGTACCTCCGCGACTCGGCCACGCTCGCGCGGCCGTGGGTGCGGCCGGGCACGCCGGGCCTCGAGCACCGCATCGGCGGAATCGAGAAGCAGGACGTCACCGGGAACATCTCGTACGACCCGGACAACCACGACCACATGGTGCGCACGCGGGCCGAGAAGGTCCGGCGCGTGGCGCAGGAGATCCCGCCGACGTCGATCAACGGCCCGGCGACGGGCGACCTCCTCGTGGTCGGTTGGGGCGGCACCTACGGCTCGATCACGGCGGCGGTCGAGCAAGCGCAGACGGCCGGCAAGTCCGTCGCCTCGATCCACCTGCGCCACCTGAATCCGCTCCCGCCGGATCTCGGTCACATCCTGCGCGAGTACCGCAAGGTGCTGGTGCCCGAAATCAACAGCGGGCAGCTCGTGCGGGTCCTCCGCGCCGAGTACCTGGTCGACGCGGTCGGTTTCAACCGTGTGCGTGGCCTGCCACTGCCGTCCGAGGAGATCTACGAAGCGATCAACCAGCTTCTCGGGAGCACGCCATGAGTCCGAGCGAAGCCGGAGCCAAGGAAGCGCCGAAGTACACGAAGAAGGACTTCGAGTCGGATCAGGACGTGCGGTGGTGCCCGGGCTGCGGGGACTACGCCATTCTGTCCGCGGTCCAGAAGACGATGCCCGACCTCGGCATTCCGAAGGAGAACATCGTGTTCATCTCCGGGATCGGCTGCTCCAGCCGCTTCCCGTACTACATGAACACCTACGGCTTCCACACGATCCACGGCCGGGCGCCGGCGATCGCGACGGGACTTCGGGTGGCGCGGCCCGAGCTGAAGATCTTCGTGGTCACGGGCGACGGCGACGGGCTCTCGATCGGCGGCAACCACATGCTCCACGTCCTGCGCCGCAACGTGAACCTCACGATCCTGCTCTTCAACAACCGGATCTACGGGTTGACGAAGGGCCAGTACTCGCCGACGAGCGAGCTCGGCAAGGTGACGAAGTCGACGCCGGTGGGCTCGGCCGACCGGCCGGTCAATCCGCTCTCGTTCGCACTCGGCTGCGGCGCGACCTTCGTGGCCCGGACCGTCGACCGGAACATCCCGCACATGGACGAGATGCTGAAGCGGGCGGCCGCCCACAAGGGCACGGGGTTCGTCGAGATCCTCCAGAACTGCAACGTCTACAACGACCTGGCGTGGAACGTCATCTACGATCGGGAGTCCAAGGTCCAGCACGAGCTCCGGCTCGAGCACGGCAAGCCCTTGCTCTTCGGGCCGCCGGACGATCGGCGCGCCCTCATCATGCAGGGGGTCACCCCGAAGGTGGTCCGCGCCAAGGACGTGCCCGAGAGTACCCTCTGGATTCATGACGAGACGAACGTGAACGCGGCCAAGCTCCTCGCCGATCTTTTCGCGCCCGATTTCCCGATTCCGGTCGGCGTGCTCACGGCCGTCGAAGCGCCGGTCTATGAGGACCTCATCCTCCAGCAGGAACAGAAAGCCATCTCGGAGCGCGGCCCCGGCGACATCGCCAAGCTGCTGACCTCGGGAGACACCTGGAAGATCTCGTAGTCCGCCCCGGGGGGCGCCTCGCGTCATGCCCCTGAGCGGAACCTTCCTCGCGGACCTCGAGCGGATCGTCGGCCCCGAGGGTCTCGTACGCTCAGCCGAGGGTCGGCTCGTCTACGAGTGCGACATGCACACCTTCTACAAAGGCGCCCCCGACGCCGTCGCCTTGCCGACGCAAGCGGAAGAGGTCGTCGCAATCGTGAACCTCTGCCGGCGGGAGCGCGTGCCCATCGTGCCACGGGGCTCGGGCACCGGACTGATCGGCGGCGCCATGGCGCCCCTCGGCGGCGTGATGATCGGCACGAACCGGATGGATCGAATTCTGGAGATCGACCTCACCAACCGATGCGCGACGGTTCAGCCCGGGCTGATCAACCTTTCTCTCACCCGGGCGGTTGCAACCCACGGATATTTCTTCGCACCGGACCCCTCGAGCCAGATGGTCTCCTCGATCGGGGGCAACGTCGCGACCAACGCCGGCGGCCCGCACTGCCTGAAATACGGGATCACGACGAACCACGTCCTCGGGGTCGAGTTGGTGACCGGCACCGGCGAACTGGTGCGGCTCGGCGGCAAGGCGGCGGACCGCCCGGGCTACGATCTCGTCGGCGTGGCCGTTGGCTCGGAGGGCACCTTCGGGATCGTCACCGCGGCCACGGTCCGGCTCCTCCACGTGGCCGAGGCGGTGAAGACGATCCTCGCCTCGTTCACGGCGATCGAGGATGCCTCGGAGGCGGTCTCGGCGATCATCGCCACCGGGATCGTCCCCGCGGCGCTCGAGATGCTCGACGCGGTGATGATCCGCGCGATCAACGAGGGCACGGGTGCCGGCTACCCGAAGGATGCTGCCGCCGTCCTCTTGATCGAGCTCGACGGCCCCGCCGCGGAGGTCGAGGCGCAGGGCGAGCGCGCCGCGCGGATCTGCTGGGCACGCGGCGCCCTCGAAGTGCGCGTGGCGCGTGACGACGCCGAGCGCGCGCTCCTCTGGAAGGGCCGGAAGGAGGCCGCGGGCGCCGTGGGGCGGCTCGCGCCGACCTATCTGTTGCAAGACGCCGTCGTCCCGCGCTCCAAGCTACCAGCGATCATGCGCGAGCTGATCGCGATCGGTGCGCGTCATCGCGTTCAGATCGCCAACGTGTTCCACGCCGGGGACGGGAACCTCCACCCGCTCATCCTGTACGACGACCGCGTGCCGGAAGAGCTCGAGCGAGCGAAAGCCGCGAACGAGGAGCTGCTACTCGCCTGCATCGCCATGGGCGGGACGGTGACGGGCGAGCATGGGATCGGTCTGGACAAGGCGAAGAATCTCCCCTTCCAGTACGCCGA
>QHSV01000292.1 GCA_003221655.1 Candidatus Rokuibacteriota bacterium | reverse complement strand
CTTCCCGACGTCGGCCGAGCACGTCTCGTCGATCGTGAAGCTCGCCAACCGCGAGAATCTCCCGTTCGTCGCCCGCGGCGCGGGCACGGGGCTTTCGGGCGGGTGCCTGCCGACCGAGGGCGGCATCGTGATCTCGCTCATGCGGATGAACCGCGTGCTCGAGGTCGACTACGACAACCAGATCGCCGTCGTCGAGCCCGGGCTCGTGAACCTGCACCTCTCGTGGAAAGTCGGCCCGCGCGGCTATTACTACGCGCCCGACCCCTCGAGCCAGCAGGCGTGCACGATCGGCGGCAACATTGCCAACAACTCCGGCGGCCCGCACACCCTCAAGTACGGCGTCACCACCAACCACGTCCTGGGCCTCGAGGTCGTCATGCCCGATGGCGACATCGTGTGGCTCGGCGGCAAGACGCGTGAGGCATGCGGGTATGATCTCGCCGGCGTCTTCGTGGGTTCCGAGGGCACCTTCGGTATTGCCACCAAGGTCGTCGTCCGCATCCTCAAGAAGCCGCAAGCGGTCAAGACGGTGCTCGCGGTTTTCGACGAGATCGACCGGGCCTCCGCGGCCGTATCGGCGATCATCGGGCGCGGGCTCGTGCCGGCCGCAATCGAGATGATCGACCACCTGACGATTCAGGCGGTCGAGGACGCGTTCAACTGCGGCTACCCGCGCGACGCCGACGCGGCGCTCCTCATCGAGCTCGACGGGTTGGCCGTCGGCATGGAGGTCCAGGCCGAGCGTATCGTCGAGGCGTGCCGGGACGCGGGCGCGCGCGAGATTCGCACGGCGAAAAACGAGGCCGAGCGCCAGCTCCTCTGGAAGGGGCGCAAGTCGGCCTTCGGCGCGTACGGCCGCGTGTCGCCCGCCTACATGGTGATGGATGGCGTCATCCCTCGCACGAAGCTTCCCTACGTGCTTCGCCGCGTGAACGAGATCGTGGCCGCCGCCGGCCTGCGCGTCGGCAACGTGTTCCATGCCGGCGACGGCAACCTCCACCCCAACCTCCTCTACGACCCGCGCAAGCCGGGGGACGAGGCGCGCGTGGTGGCGGCCGGCGCCGAGATCATGAAGGTCTGTGCGGAAGTCGGCGGATCGATCTCCGGGGAGCACGGCATCGGCCTCGAAAAATCCGACTTCATGCCGTTCATCTTCTCTGCCGCGGATCTTGCGCTCATGCATCGGCTGAAGAACGCCTTCAATCCCACCGGACTGTGTAACCCGGGGAAGATCTTTCCGACCAAGAAGTCCTGCGTCGAGGTCGGGCCGGTCGCCTACCGGCCGCACGCCATCGAGGAAAAGGGCCTCGCCCAGCGCTTCTAGCGCGGGCGGTTGACGCCGCGTGCCGGACGCGCTGCTCGAAAAGCTCCGCGCCAGCGTCGGTTCCCCGAACGTCCTCACCGGGATCGAGCTCTCCCCGTACGTCGTCGAAGGCCGTACGCCCGAGGCGGCGGTCTTTCCCGGATCGGTCGAAGAGGTCGCCGCGGTGATCAGTCTGGCCGCCGAAGCCGCGCGGCCGGTGACGCCCTGGGGCGGCGGCACCGCCGCGAGCGTCGGCATGCCGGCCGCACGGGCCGGGCTCGTTCTGGGACTTCGTCGGCTGGGCCGGATGCTAGAGCACGAGCCCGGCGATCTGACGGCGACGGTCGAGGCTGGAATGACCGTGGACGCGTTCCAGACGGCGCTCCACAGCCGTGGCCAGTGGGTGTCGCTCGATCCCGCCGACGCCGACCGCGCGACCGTCGGCGGGGTGCTCGCGACGAATGCGTCGGGGCCGCGCCGGCACCTCTATGGCACGGCCCGCGACCTGCTGATCGGTGTCACCGTGGTCACGGCCGACGGCGCCGTCGTGCGGGGCGGCGGCAAGGTCGTGAAAAACGTCGCCGGCTACGACCTGCCGAAGCTCTTCGTCGGCTCGTACGGTACGCTCGGTGTCATCGTCGAGGCGACCGTGAAGCTCCGACCGTTGCCCGACCACGAGCGACTCGTGTGCATCCGGTTCGATCGCCTCAAGGACGCGGGCGCCGCCGTGAGATCCGTGATGGCCAGCGACCTGATCCCGAACGCCATCGAGCTCCTCGACGCCACAGCGAGTACTACGCTCTCCGCGACAGGCGCCGCGCTCGTCGTGGGCTTCGATGGGCTCCGGGAGCAGGTAGACTGGCAATGCGCAGAGCTCGCGCGTCTGGCCGGCACCTGCGGTGGGCAGGCGGCGCCTGCCATCCAGGCCGACACGTGGCCCCGACTCGCGATGGCGGCGCGCGCAGCATTTCCCGCCACGGCCGCAGTGATGACGTTGGCGGTCGTGCCAAGCCAGGTCGCCGACATGATGGAGCGAGGCGCGGACGTGGCCCGCGCGCGGGGGCTCAACACCGCCTGGGCGGCTCACGCGGGGATCGGCGTCGTGCGCGCCGCGATCGCCGCCGACGTCTCCCCGAGGGAGCCCGCCGCGATCGCCGCCGTCCTGGCCGAGTGGCGCGAGATGGCGCACGCGGGCGGCGGCCACGCGACCCTCGAGTGGGCGCCGCTCGCGGTGAAATCTCAGGTCCCCGTCTGGGACGATCCGGGCGCCGCCGGGCGGATCATGGAGCGAATCAAGGCCCAGCTCGACCCGCAGAACATTCTCAACCCTGGCCGGTTCGTTGCTGGCATCTAGCGCCCTCGTGTCCCGTCGGCGGAGTCGTGCTAAGACTCGGCTGCGCGCGAATCCGGAGGCGCCGGGCGCGGGCGCCGCGCTAGGGGTCGGCCGGACCACGCGGCACGCGCTCACTGCCCCGAGGCGGCTGGGTCCATCCGGGCTTGCTCCGTCCGTCGCCGCGTTGCGGGAACGGGTCCGGGCGACCCCTACCGCGCCGCCCACGCCCGGCGCCTCCGGCCTTTGCGTGCGCTGGGCTTTAAGATGATTTCGAAGACGGGTAACTAGCGCATGGGCACTTCGAATCAGGCATCGCCCGCGGCACGGCCGCTCACGCTCCATGGGCTGTCCGTGGAGGGCGTCAACCAGTGCGTTCACTGCGGCCTCTGCCTCGCGTCTTGCCCGACGTTCTCGGAGCTTGGGACGGAGATGGACTCGCCGCGCGGGCGCATCTTCCTCATCAAGTCCCTGGCCGAAGGACGGATGTCGCTCAGCGACTCGACGGTGCGGCATCTGTCGCTCTGTCTCGACTGCCGCGCGTGCGAGACTGTGTGTCCGGCCGGGGTGCCGTACGGGCGGCTCATCGAGGCGGCCAAGGCCGAGATCGAACAGCGACAGCCCGGCGCGCCGACGCGCCGGCTCTTCCGCTGGCTGAACTTCGGGCTTCTGCTGGGGCACCCGCGCCTGCTCGCTCTCGCCGCGTCGGGGGCACGCCTCTATCAAGCGAGCGGACTCCAGCGGCTCGCTCGGAGAACCGGCCTCATCGGGCTCTTGCCTGGAACACTGCCGGCCTGGGACGCGCTGCTGCCGCCGGTCCCGGCGAAGTCCGAGCGCGTGCCGCCGCCGCGAGTCACCCGCGCCGCGGGATCGCGGCGCGCTCGCGTGGCCCTGCTGACCGGGTGCGTCCAATCCGTCATCTTCGCTGCCCACAACCGCGCGACCGCGCGCGTGCTCTCGAAGAACGGCTGCGATGTGGTCGTCCCGGCGGGCCAGGGGTGCTGCGGAGCCCTGAACGCCCACGGCGGCGATCACGCGCGGGCCGTCGCGATGGCCCGGGCGACGATCGACACATTCGAGGCGGCGCGGGCCGATGTCGTCATCGTGAACACGTCCGGGTGCGGGGCCCACATGAAGGCGTACGGATACCTGCTCGCCGATGACCAGGCATACGCCGAGCGCGCGAGGAGGTTCGCGGCCTCCGTCCAAGACCTCGCCGAGTTCCTGGCCCAGGAGCCGCTTCGCGGCCCGCTCTCGCCCGTCCCTCTGACGTGCACATACCACGACCCGTGTCACGTCGTGCACGGCCAGAAGATCAAGAGCGAACCCCGTCAGCTCCTGGCCCAGATTCCCGAGCTCCGGGTCGTCGAGCTGACTGAGTCGGACTGGTGCTGTGGGTCGGCTGGGATCTACAACCTCACGCAGCCCGAGATGGCCACGCGTCTGCTGCACCGCAAGGTGAGCCATGTGCTCACGACGGGGGCCGAGGCGGTCGTGACCGCCAATCCCGGCTGTATTCTCCAGATCCAGGCCGGGCTGGACGCCCACACCGCGGCCGTGCGCGTCATGCATCTCGTCGAGGTTCTCGATCGCGCCTACGGTGGCGCCCCGCGAGGCGAGCTCAAGCGCCCCCGAGGGGAGCGCCAGCCCTCCCGCGGGGAGCGCGGGCGATGAGCGCGCCCGACAGCACCCCGCTCGAGCACAGGGCCACTGCGCCGCGCTCGGTCGGCTGCTGGGTGCTGACGATCTCCGACACCAAGACGCCCGAGACGGACACGAGCGGAGCGCTCATTCGTCAGCTCCTGCTCAACGCCGGCCACGAGGTCGTCGGCTCCACGATCGTCCGCGATGAGCCGAAGGACGTTCAGCGCGTGATCCGCGAGGCGTGTGGCACCGACGCGGTGCGCGCGGTGATCGCGACGGGCGGGACGGGGATCACGTCGCGCGACTCGACCTACGAGGCGATCGAGGCGCTGCTCGACAAGCGGCTGCCGGGCTTCGGCGAGCTGTTCCGGATGCTGTCCTATGAGGAGGTGGGCGCCGCCGCCATGCTCTCGCGCGCGCAGCTCGGCATCCACGCTCGCCGCATCATCGTCTCATTGCCCGGCTCGCCCAACGCGTGCCGCCTCGCCCTCGAAAAGCTCCTGATTCCGGAACTGCCCCACCTCATCCGCGAGGTCAGCCGGTAGGTAGCGCTGATCGAGTGAGTCACGTGAGGGGTATACTCGATCGTACATTGTCGGGAGGGCTCGGATGATCGTATGGCGCGCGCGTGGACTGGTGGCTCTGCTGGCCGTGGTCGGCCTCGCGATCGGGTGCGCCGGTCCGTCGGCTAACGGCGGTAAGTTCTGGCGGGAGAGCCCCAACGCGAGTGCGGCGCCAGACCTGGCGCGGGTCAACAGCCTCCTCGCGGACCTCGCCGAGCGGCTCCAGCCCGGGCTCGTTCACGTCCGTGTGCAGCGGACACTGAAGGAGGATACCCCCCGCGAAGACTCGGGCGAGCCCCGGCGGAGCACCGGCTCGGGTTTCGTCATCGACGCCAGCGGGCTCATCGTCACCAATGCCCACGTGATCGAGGGCGCGGCCGCCATCCAGGTCCGTCTGGCCGACGGGAAGCGTTTCCAGGCCCAGGTCGTCGGGCGGGACAACCGCGTGGATCTGGCGCTCGTGAAGATCGAGGGCGCCACGGGCCTCACCCCGCTGCCGCTCGGCGACTCGAACCGGCTCCGCGTCGGGGAGTTGGATCTGGCGCTCGTGAAGATCGAGGGCGCCACGGGCCTCACCCCGCTGCCGCTCGGCGACTCGAACCGGCTCCGCGTCGGGGAGTTCGTGCTGGCGCTCGGCAACCCGTTCGGGCTCGACCAGAGCGTGTCGTTCGGGATCGTGAGCCGCAAGGGCGCTCCCTTGACCGTGGCGGCGCCCGGGTTCGATTTCATTCAGACCGACGCCGCGATCAACCCCGGGAACTCCGGTGGACCGCTCGTGAACGTGGCGGGCGAGGTGATCGGTGTCAACACCATGGCGATGCGCAACGGCTCGATCGGCTTCGCGATCCCCGCGAACCTCGTCAAGATGCTATTGCCGCAGCTCGCCACGAAGGGTCGAGTCGATTGGGGGTGGCTCGGCGTATCCATCTCGGAGGTCACGGAGGACGATCTCGACCGGCTCAAGCTCCGGGAGGCCCGGGGCGTCCTGGTGCGCAGCGTGCTGCCGGGTGACCCCGCGGACAAGGGCGGCGTGCGCACGAACGATGTGATCGTCGGCATCGACGGAGCACGGCTCGAGTCTCCGCGTGACCTGCAGCGGGTCGTCTCGTCCACGCCGGTCGGCAAGAGGGTGCGCGTGATCCTCCTGCGCGAAGGGCAGCAGACGGAGGTCGAGGTGACGATCGGTCTCTACCAGGAGCGCGAGGCCTCAACCGCGGAGCCGCCGCGACGAGAGCCGCGGCCGCCCGACGCCCCCAAGGAGGCACCCAAGTAGTCAGGCGCGCGCGCGCGGCTCCGCGAGCGCGGCCAGCGTAGCGCGCGCCCAGGTCTCATCGAGCGTCGGCGCCGGCGCATAACGCACCGCGCTGGTGATCCGCATGCCGCCCTCCCAGTCGGCCGGTGCGTCCTCGAGCACCTCCTCGACCGCGAGCAAGAAGTAGCCGAGCTCGTACTCACCGGTGCCAGCGACGGGCAGCGGCCCATCGACCGCGCGCATCTTCACGTAGACGGTTACGTCCGGCTCGATGGCCAGCAACGTTCCGGTGCCGCGCTCGGCCAGGTTGCGCGCGCTCCGGGTCCGAGCGCCGATCACGAGGCCGACTGTGCCCGCGTCGTAGGCCCGCAGCTCGAGATACGAGAGGAGCATCGGGTGGGGCCGTCCGTCGGGGTCGACGGTGACAAACGACAGCGCGGTCCCCAGGCGCCGGGCGAGGTCACGCTGCGAGAAGCGGCCGACGAGGTCGGGCGTGAGCGCTTTTCCGAGGGAGCGGGTCATGCCATCCTTGTGCGCGAAAGCCTCGGAAGTGTCAAGGCACTGACAACACACTGACAACTGTTGTCAAACTGCACGCAGGACCTTCGTCAAGTTTGCATTCTTTGAGTCTCCGTCGCGTTGGTGTTCCCCTTGCACCTTCGCTGCACGCGGGGAGGAGCACCAGCGATGCGCTCTATGGATATCCGCCTCCTGCTGGCGGGGGCAGCCTTGCTCTCAATCTCGGCGGGCCTGACGACCCAGGTCTGGGCTGACTGGTCGAGGCAACCGACCCGGCTCGCCGCCGAGCATTACGCGTTTGCGGCTACGACTCGCGTCGCTCTGCCATTGTTGGTCGGGCCTCAGGACGTCGCAGTCGCCAAGGAGTATGGCCGGTGGGGCGGACCGGCCGAGGAGCCGCCACCGCCGGACATCACCGGCCGCTGGATGGGTATCTGGAGTGGGTACGGGGTGATGGCCCGCCGTACCAGCACCGCCAGGGCGGAGTTCATGCAGGCCGGCCGGTGGGGGTGGGGCAAAATCGCTCTGGCCGATACCCTTGCGGCTGACGTTCCCGTCATCGTCTCTTATCGGGGCGCGCTCGGCGTGCCGGTGGTGTTCGATGTGTTTCAGACCGCAGTCGTCGTGAAGCACGAGGCCGGGGGCCGCCACCTGACTGCGGTCTTCAAGATAGACGGCGACCAGTTGGTGGGGATGCTGCGCGGGTACGGCACTCTCATCGTGCTCGCCCGCCAGCGGTGAGCCGCGCGCGATGAGCCGCCGACTCAGCCTTCGGCTAGGTACCGCACGCGCGGTCGACGAGGTGCCGGAGGGGTTTGCCGCCGACGAGTCGCGGGTTCGCAGGGTGAAGTCCTAAGCTTGCTGGATAACGAGACGGGGATGCACTCTTGCTTGGAATCCAAACCAAGGTCGCCGGGTGACACCGGCGGCAAGAGGAGGCATCCCCGTGCCTACGAGAATACCGGCATCGGAGCGGACGAGCCAGAAGCTTGATGAGCTGCTGAGCCAGGGCGTCGCTGACGGCGATGCTCGCGCCGAGCTCCTCAAGCTCGCGGTACGTAAGATCGTGGAGGAAGCCCTGGAAGCGGAGGTCGCCGACGCCGTGGGCCGCGGCTACTACGAGAACGGGGCGCCGCCCGGCGCCGGCTACCGCAATGGCTATCGGCGCGGCCGGCTCGCCAGTGCGGAGGGGTCCATCGAGTATGGGGTCCCGCAGGTCGCCGATCGCGTCGAGCCGTTTGTCTCCCGCGTGCGGGCCGGCCTGGCGGGCCGCACGGCGGAGCTCGAGCGCTTGGCGGTGGAGATGTTCGCGCGCGGGCTGAGCACGCGGGACATCGAAGCGGCGTTTCGGGATGCGAGCGGGGCCAGCGTGCTGAGCCGCACGGCGGTCAGCCAGGTGACCGAGCGGCTGTGGCAGGAGTACGAAGCCTTCGCCGGGCGAGACCTCAGCGAATTCTCGATCGCCTACCTGTTCGTCGACGGGGTGGCGGAGCGGCTGCACGCCGGCCTGCCGCGGGAGGCGGTGCTCTGTGCCTGGGGCATTACCGACGACGGCCAGAAGGTCTTGCTGCATCTGGCGCCGGGCACGAAGGAGGACACGGCGAGCTGCACGGCCTTCTTCGAGGATCTCAAGCGCCGGGGGTTGGCCGACCCGCTGCTGGTCGTTACCGACGGGGCGCCGGGACTGATCCGCGCCGTCGAGACGTGCTTCCCGCGGGCGCTGCGCCAGCGCTGCCTCGTGCATCGGCTCCGCAATCTCCGGAGCAAAGCCCCGGAGAGCCGGTGGCCAGAGATCGCGCTGCGGGCGCGCGGCTGTTACGAGGCGGCGGCGCCCGCCCTCGCCACGGTGCTGCGGGACGACTTC
>QHSV01000291.1 GCA_003221655.1 Candidatus Rokuibacteriota bacterium | reverse complement strand
GATCGAACACGACGGCCTGACGGTCGCGGTCTTCAACGCGGGCGGCGGCCGCTTCTTCGCGTGCAGCCCGACCTGTCCTCACGAGGACGGACCGCTCGCCGAAGGCTGGCTCGAGGGGGATGCCGTCGTGTGTCCGTGGCACGGGTACGACTTCGATCTCGCCAGCGGCGCCTGCCGGGTCGCGCCGGGCCTCGCGGTGTCCGTCTATCCGGCGCGGGTGAACGGCTCCGGCGTCGAGGTCGATCTACCCTGAGCGGCGCGCGGGTTGCGAAACCCACGGAAAGGTGGTTAACGTAGGGACCACAAGGAGGATCACCACGCCGTGACAGAGCGCGCCGTCAAGCACGTCAGAAGATTTCTCGGTCAGCGTCTCCGCGCCCTGCGCAAGCAGCGCGCGCTCAGCCAGGAGCGACTCGGCAAAGGGTCCGGGCTCAGTGGGAAATTCATCGGCGAGGTCGAGCGCGGCGAGAAATCGATCTCCATCGACAGCCTCTACCGCGTGTCGGTCGCCCTCGAGGTCCCTCTCCGCGATCTCACCGACGTCGGCGACAAGAGCAGCACGGTGCCGACGGAGGAGGCCGAGAAGATCTTCGCTCTCGTCGCGGGGCGGCGCCGGCCGGAAGACGTGCGCAGGGCGTACAATGTCCTCCGCGCCATGTTCAGCCGCGCTTCGTAGGCTCCCTCCGTCATCGCTCCGGCTCGGCAGCCCACACGCGACCGCTCAACTATCGGACGCGACACATGAGGGTGTGACGATGACCACGGATCAGCTTTGGCTCGGCATCGGATTTCTCGGCCAGGCGCTCTTCTCGGCGCGATTCTTCGTCCAGTGGATCGCCTCCGAACGTCAACGCAAGAGCGTGGTCCCGCGTCCCTTCTGGTATTTCTCCCTGGGTGGCGGCATGACGCTCCTGGCGTATGCCCTCCATCGGCGGGACCCGGTGTTCATCGTCGGGCAGGCCGCCGGCCTTTTCGTGTACGCGCGCAATCTCTATTTCATCTTCCGCAACCCCGAGCGCGTCGCCCCGTGACGCGCATGCTAGAATGCACGTCGTGCCGCGGGTGAACGGGCTGTCGGAGCCACGTCGCGCGGTGATCCGGGATGTTCGGGCGTGTCGGAGCCGGCTCGCGCCTGTCTCAGGCCACTCTCGGTATGCCCCGATCTCAAGGCACCCGATACAAAGGAGCCTCTGGTGACGATCAACTGGGCCCAGTGCCACACGCGTCCGGTGCTCATGATCCCCGGGCCGACCGAGTTGCCGTTCCCGGTGATCCAAGCCATGAATCAGCCGCCCACGATCCAGTACGACCGGAGCTTCGACGAGGAAGTTCTCGAGCCCACGACGCTCGCGTTGCGCGAGGTTTTCCAGACGAAGAACGAGGTCATCCTGATGCCCGGCTCGGGCCGCACGGCGCTCGAGGCCGGTGCGCTGTCGGTGATCGAGCCAGGTGACCGGGTACTCGTCGTCGGCGCGGGCCAGTTCGGCGTGCTGATGCGCGAGATCATGAACCGGGTGGGCGCCGCCTGGACCGAGTTTCCGGTCGAGTGGGGCGCCCGGCTCGATCTGGAACGTCTGGCACGGGAGGTCGAGCAACTCCGGCCCAAGGCGATCACCCTCGTCCACAACGAAACCTCCACGGGAACGACCTATCCGGCCGACGAGGTCGGTCGCATCGCGAAATCCGCGGGCGCGCTCTACCTCCTCGACACCGTGTCGTCGATCGCGGGCATCGATGTGCGCACCGACGAGTGGGGCGTCGACCTCAACATGACCGGCTCCCAGAAGTGTCTGGCGGCGCCGCTCGGTATGGCGCTCGTCGCGGTGAGCCCCCGGGCGTTCGCGGCGATGGAGCGACGCAAGCGCGCGGCGCCGAGCCTGGTCTACGACCTGCTCCGCTGGAAGGAACTGTGGGTGCCCGTGTCGCGCGGCGGCAAGGTGCCCGACGGCGCGGCGCGGCGACAACCGGTGTCGATCCCGACGCACCTCACCGGCGCGATGCGCGTCGCCGCGCGCCTCATCCTCGAGGAGGGGCTGTCGCACCGCTTCCGCCGTCACGCCGTCGCCGCAACCGCCGTGAGGCGAGGCGTCGCCGCGATGGGGCTCGAGATGTTCCCTGACGCCTCGCTCCTGTCGAACACCGTGTCCTGCGTGAAGACGCCGAAGAGCATCGATCCGGCCGCCGTCGTCACCCGGATGCGGGACCAGTACGGCATCCTGATCGGCACCGGCCTCGACAAGATGCGCTCGAGCACCCTACGCATCGGCACGATGGCCATGACCGCCAGCCCGCACTACGTGTTGCCGACCCTGTCGGCGCTCGAGCTCGCGCTCCGGGACCTCGGGTACAAATGCGAGCCCGGCGCCGGCGTCGCCGCCGCCCAGGCAGCCTTCGCCGACGCCGGATAGTCGGCGTGTCCCGTAGAGCAGGTGTGCGGAGCATCCCCTCTGTGGTTGAACGGGCGTGTCGGAGCTGGCTCGCGCCTGTATCAGGCCACCCTCGGCCTGAGCCGGCCTCACGGCACCCGCTACAAAAATCAGGCCACCCGCTGTGAGCGCCGACCCCAAGGCACCCGCTACAATAGCGGTCCCGGACGATTTTCCGTCCGTGTTCCAGGGCACGCCCGCGCACGAACGCTGCAAGAAGATCGGCGAGACACACGTCTTCACCGCCCGCGGCGCGGACGATGAGGCCGAGCTCATCCATCGCATCGACGGCGCGCGTGTCGTGATCAACATCCGCGCCCACGCCCGGTTCACCGAGGGCGTGATGGCGGCGTGCCGCAAGCTCGAGCTGATCTCGATCTGGGGCACCGGAACGGACAACGTGGACCTCGACGCCGCCGGCCGTCACGGGATCACGGTATGCAACACGCCCGGCGTCAATGCGTTCGCCGTGGCCGAGCATACGCTGGCGCTCATGCTGGCGACGGCCCGGAGGATCCCGCGCATCGACCGTGAGGTGCGGGACGGCGCCTGGCCCCGCGATCTTCTGACCCAGTTGCTCGGCAAGACACTCGGCGTCTTCGGCACCGGCAAGATCGGCGCCCGCGTCATCTCGCTCGCCAAGGCCCTCGGGATGGACGTCCTGGCCTATAGCGCCCGCGGCGACGCCGCCTCCGTCGTAGCGCTGGGCGCGCGCGCCGCCTCCAAGGACGAGATCTGCCGCCGGGCGGACCTCATCACACTCCACCTGCGTCTGGCGCCCGAGACGCGCGGCTTTCTCGGGCGTCGCGAGTTCTCGCTGATGAAGCCGACCGCGATCCTCGTCAACACCGGCCGCGGCGCGCTGGTCGAGCGCGACGCGCTGCTCGACGCGCTCGGGCAAGGCAAGATCGTTGGCGCCGGCCTCGACGTCTTCCACGACGAACCGCTCAAACCGGGCGATCCCCTCGTCGCGCTCCCGAGCGTGGTGCTCTCGCCGCACAACGCCGGGCAGACGCCCGAAGTCATCCGCGATGGCCTGCTGCGGGCCATCGAGAACGTCGAGAACTATCTCGCCGGCAAGCCGACGGACGTCGTCGTCGCTCCGGTCAAGGCGAAGCGCTGAGGCGCGTGAGGGAGGAATCGCTCCGATGGCCGTGATCTCACTCCAGATCACGCGGCGGTCGGCGGTGCTGGACGGTCGTCCGTTCGGGGCGGCCGGTGCGTACGAGAAGATCATGGGCATGCTCCACATCGGCGTCGATCCGGTGCACCGGGCGAACCAGGCCATCACCGACCTCGCCGCGGCGCCGCGGAACACCGCGGGGCTGGTCGAGTGCGAAGCCGATTTTTATCTGCTGAGGCCCCAGGACCCGGCGCGCGGCAACCGCCGCCTCCTTCTCGACGTCCCGAATCGCGGCCGCAAGGTCGCGCTTGGACTGCTCAACAGCACGCCGCGAGTACCCGACCCGGCGACTCCGGAGGACTTCGGCAACGGCTTTCTCATGCGCTGGGGCTACACGGTCGCGTGGTGCGGTTGGCAACACGACGTCCCGCGACGCGACGGGCTCATGGCCCTGACCGTGCCGGCCGTGCGCAGCGGAAACGGACCGATCAGCGGGCCGGTCTCCTGCGAGTGGCGGCCGAACGCCCGTGTCGAAACGTTGCGGATGGCCGACCGCTACCACATCGCCCAACCGACCGCTGATCTCGACGATCCGGCCGCGCGCCTGACCGTCCGCGAGCACGCGGGCGCCCCTGCGGGGGCAATCGCCCGGACGGCGTGGCGGTTTGCCGATGCGTCCCACGTCAGCCTCGACGGCGGCTTCGAGGCGGGAAAGATTTACGAGCTCGTGTACCGAGCCGAGCACCCGCCCCTCGTCGGCCTCGGCCTTCTCGCCGTGCGCGACGCCGCCGCCTGGCTCCGGTCCGCCTCGACCGCCGACGGTAACCCGAGCGCCGGGGAGCTCGAGCGTGCGTACGTCCTCGGCGTGTCGCAGACCGGCCGTTTTCTGCGTCACTTCCTCTATCTCGGCCTGAACGAGGACGAGGCCGGCCGCCGTGTCTTCGACGGCGCCATCGCGCACGTCGCCGGCGCGCGCCGCGGAGAATTCAACCAGCGCTTCGGTCAGCCGTCGCTGAACGCGACCTGCTCCGTCGGCAGCCTGTTCCCGTTCACCGATACGCTCGAGGTCGACCGGGTGACCGGCGAGCGCGGCGCGCTGCTCGGTCGCCTCGAGGCGCGCGGGACGTTGCCGAAGGTCGTCACGACCAACACCGCGGCCGAGTACTGGCGCGGCGACGCCTCGCTCATCCACACCGATGTCGAGGGCACGCGGGACGTGGCCCCGCACCCGCAGGCGCGCCTGTACCTCTTCGCCGGCAGTCAGCATACGCCCGGTACGCTGCCGCCGCCCGACGCCGATCCGAACACCGGCTCGCGCGGCCTGCAGACGTTCAACGTCGTGGACTACGCGCCGCTCCTGCGCGCGACCCTCGTGAACCTCGACCGCTGGGTAACCGCCGCCGTGGAGCCCCCGCCGAGCGCCGTGCCCCGGCTCGGCGACGGCACGGCCGTTCCGGCCGAGTCGACTCGAGCGCGCTTCGCACGGATTCCGGGTATCCGCTTCCCGGATCGGATCGAGCGACCGCGGCGACTCGATTTCGGCCGGGATCTCGACCGAGGCGTGGTGCACGAGCTGCCGCCGAAGATCGGCGCGCCGTTCGTCACGTTCGTGCCGTCAGTCGACGACGACGGCAACGACCTCCCGGGGATTCGGCCCGTCGAGCTCCTGGCACCGCTGGCCACTTACACCGGCTGGAACCCGCGCCACCCCGCGCAGGGCGCGCCGGGAGATCTCATGAGCATGCTGGGCTCCACGCTCCCCTTCCCGCTGACGCGCGCGGCGCGTCAGGCGAGCGGCGACCCTCGTGTGTCGATCGAGGAGCGTTATGCCTCCCGCGCCGCCTACCTCGCGCGCGTGCGCGACTCGGCGACGCGGCTCGTCGCCGAACGGCACATGCTCGCGGAGGACGTGGACGCGGTCATCGAGCGCGCTGGACGGCTGTGGGATTTCATCGCCCGCGCTTGAACCACTCGTAGATCTCCTCGCCCGTCGTCATCCAGACGCCCTTCTGCCGTCGGATGTAGTCGTAGGCCGCCTCGAAGTACTTGATCCGATGGGGCACGCCGTGGATGTAGGGGTGCACGGCGATCGCCATGACGCGAGGGTTTTTGGCGCCTTCCCGGTAGAGCCGGTCGAACTGGTCTCGCATCCGGTCGAGCCAGGCGGTGGACTCGTGATGCTGGATGAGCATCATCGGGATGTCGTTCAGCTCGAGCGTGTAGGGCACCGACACGAGCGCGCGCGTGGTCGTCTTGATCTCGTAGGGCTGGTCGTCGTTGACCCAGTCCGACACGTACTCGATGCCTTCTTCGGCCAGGATGTCGAGCGTCTCCCACGTCTCGGTCAGTCCCGGGCCGAGCCAGCCTTTGGGGTTCTTGCCGGTGAACTCGCGCAGGATCCTGATCGCGGTCCGGATCGCTTCGCGCTGGTCGGGTACCAGGTGCATCGCTCCCTGCTTCACGCCGTGGCCCATGAACTCCCAGCCCGCGTCCAGCATCGCTCGCGCGAGAGGCTCGTAAGACCGACAGACGTTGGCGTTGATGGCGGTCGTCGCGCGGATCTTGCGTTTTCCAAGGGCCTCGAGCATCCGCCAGAACCCGACACGCATTCCGTAGTCATGCCACGCCCAGTTGGGCACGTCGGGCACCGTCGTGACGCCCTGCGGGGCCGACAGGACACCGCGGGGCATCGGCTTCTCGATGTCCCACTCCTCCACGTTGACGATCGTCCACACGGCGATGCGGGCTCCCCGGGGAAGCTTCCAGGGGCGCCGGGCGGGGAGCGGCGAATAGTCGAAGCGCTCGTGGGGTAGTCTCACGCGTGCCTCCTGTGATCAGGCGGTGCGAACGCAGAGTGGGGCTATAGTACAATCACGAGCCGTGACCCGCCCCCTCGGCGGCAACGCTCCTCGACTCCTGCGACGCTGACCGGCGTCGTGGACTTCTGGATCAGCCAGCTCTTCAACGGCGTGTCGTACGGCGCCCTGCTCTTTCTTCTCGCGGGAGGCCTCTCGCTCATCTTCGGCATGATGCGCATCGTCAACATGACCCACGGGTCCTATTACCTGCTGGGCGGCTACGTCGCCTTGACGGTGATCTGGCGCAGCGGCAGCTTCCTCCTCGCCGTCGTCGTGGGCGCGCTCGCGATCGCGCTCGTCGGTATCGCGGAGTGGAACGCGTTCCTCAAGCGCCTGAGCGGACAGGAGCTGGGCCAGGTGCTCACCACGATGGGCTTCGCGCTCATCTTCCAGGACCTGGCCCTGGTGCTCTGGGGCGGTGATCCGTACACGATCCCGATCCCGTCAGTGCTCTCCGGATCGTACGTCGTGGGACAGCTCTACTTCCCCGTGTACCGTATCTTCATCGTCGTGGTCGCCGTGATCGTCGCCCTGACTCTCTGGCTCGCCCTCGAGCGGACACGCATCGGCGCGATGATCCGGGCGACCGTGGACGATCCCGAGATGGCGCGCGGGGTCGGTATCAACGTCCATCTGATCTCGATGGCGGTGTTCGCGCTCGGCGCGACGCTGGCGGCCCTGGCGGGCGTGGTGGCGGGGGGCTTCGTCGGTGTTTATCCAGGCGCCGACTTCGAGATTCTGCCGTACGCCTTCGTGGTCGTCATCGTCGGCGGCATGGGCAGTCTCAAGGGGGCCCTGATCGGGAGCCTCCTGGTGGGACTGCTCGACAACTTCGGCAAGGCGCTTTTCCCCGAGCTCTCGTATTTCACGCTGTTTGCCCCGATGGCGGCGATCCTGGCCGTGCGGCCGACGGGCCTCTTCGGTCGCGCGTAGTGCGCGGCGTGCTGCCACCGAGCACGCCGCGGATCGCGATCGTCATCGCGTTTCTGGCATTGCTCGTGGCCCCTCCGTTCGTCTCGTCGTTCCTGCTCGCGCTGCTCACCCAGGCGGTGATCTACGCGGTGCTGGCCATGAGCCTCGACATCATCCTCGGTTACACGGGCCTGGCCTCGCTGGGACACGCCGCCTACCTGGGACTCGGCGCGTACAGTGTCGGGATCCTGGCCACGCGGCACGGGGCCGGATTCTGGGTCACGCTCGCGGTCGGCATTCTGCTGGCGACGGTGGTCGCCGCGATCTTCGGCCTGGTGGCCCTGCGCGCGACCGGCGTCTACTTCCTCATGATCACGCTGGCGCTCGGCATGGTCGTGTGGGGCCTGGCCCACCGGTGGGTGTCGATGACGCAGGGAGACAACGGCATCTCCAGTGTCCCGCGCCCCGACCTCGGGCTCCCGTGGTCCTTCACCCAGGGAATCTCGTTCTACTATCTCGCCGCCGCCGGTTTCCTCATCGCCTTGCTCTTGCTGCAGACGATTGTCCGGTCCCCGTTCGGACACACCCTCGTGGGCATCCGCGAGAGCGAGTCCCGCATGCGGGCGCTCGGCTATCACGTGTGGTTGCACAAATATATCGGGTTCGTGATTGCGGGAGGCGTCGGTGGGTTTGCTGGCGTGTTGTGGGCGTACTACAACGGTTTCGTCAGTCCGGCCGACCTCGAGCTCCGGCACGATCGTGTACGCGCCCGAGGGTATCGTGGGGGCCTTGAGACAGTGGACGAGAGGAGAGCGAGCCATGGGCAAGAAGGTGATCGTCTCGGTCCTGATGACGCTGGTGCTGGTCGCGATCGGGGAGCCCGGGTCGGCGTGGGCTCAAAAGGGGCCGATCAAGGTCGGCTTCCTCGCGCCGATGACGGGCGGCGCCGCCCAGATCGGCAAGGACATGGTCAACGGCCTGACGATGTGGCTGGACGAGAACGGTAACCAGATCGCCGGTCGCAAGGTCGAGGTCATCGTCGAGGACACCCAGGGCCAGCCCAACATCGCCCTGACCAAGCTCGCCAAGCTGGTGGAGAACGACCGGGTCCACGTCCTCGCGGGTGGCCTCTTCGCCCACGTCGGCTACGCGCTCGCGCCGAAAGTTGACCAGTACGGGATCCCGATGCTCTATCCCGTCATGGCGGCCGACGACCTGACGCAGCGAAAACCCGCCAAGTGGGTGGTGCGAAACGGATGGACGTCGAGCCAGCCTTCGCACCCCTTCGGCGAGTACGTCGCGAAGACCCTCGGCTACAAGCGGGTCGTGGCGATCGGGATCGACTACGCCTTCGGCTGGGAGGTCATCGGAGGCTTCCAGAAGACGTTCGAGGAGAGTGGCGGACAGGTCATCCAGAAGCTGTGGGCGCCTCTCAACACCGCCGATTTTTCGCCCTACCTGTCGCAGATCCGCCGGGACGCCGATGCCGTCTTCGCCTTGATGGTCTCGATCTCGGCCCTGCGCTTTCCCAAGCAGTACCAGGACGCGGGGCTGAAGGCGAAGCTGCCGCTCATTGGCGGCGGCACGACGTTCGACGAGTTCGTCCTGCCCTCGCTGCGGCCAAGATGGTCGATGGCAACGTCGAGGACCGTGAGAAGTTCCTCATCGCGCTCCGCAAGGTGGAGGTCCCTGACGCGCCCCGGGGACCCATCAAGTTGGACGCCCACGGCAATCCGATCCAGAACATCTACATCCGGAAGGTCGAGAAAAAGGACGGCGAGCTGTGGAACACGGTGATCCACACATTCCCGGCCGTCTCCCAGTTCGGGAAGTACAAGCCGGAGGAGTTCTTGAAGCAGCCCGTCTACGACCGGAACTTCCCGGCGTGCAAGCACTGCTGATGGCCGTGCGAGCGACATGACGGGATCACCCCTCCCCGCGCTGAGCCTGACCGACCTCTCGAAGGAGTTCGGCGGGCTCCGCGCGCTGGACGGCGTGAGTCTCGCCGTGGGGTCCGGCGAGCGCCGCGCCATCATCGGCCCGAACGGCGCGGGCAAGACGACCCTGTTCAGTTTGATCAGCGGCGAGACCCGGCCGAGCGACGGACGGATCGTCCTGTTCGGCCGGGATGTCACGCGCTTCTCGCCTCATCGGCGCGCCGCGCTCGGCCTGGCCCGCACGTACCAGATCACCAATCTCTTTCCCCGTCTCACCGCCCTCGAGAACTGCCTGCTCGCGGTCCAGGCCCTGACGCCGGCCAAGTTCCATCTGCACCGCGGTCTCCGCCGATATCCCGCCTTCTTCGCGCGCGCGCGGGCCGTGCTCGCCGCGGTCGGGCTCGACGATAAGGAGGGCGAAGCGGTGCGGAACCTCTCGCACGGGGAGCAGCGCCAGCTCGAGATCGCGCTGGCGCTGGCCGGTGCGCCCCGGCTGCTGCTGCTCGACGAGCCCACCGCGGGGCTCTCGCCCGCGGAGTCCCACGCGATGACGGCGCTCCTGAAGAACCTCGATCCCGCCATCACGCTGCTGGTGATCGAACACGACATGGACGTCGCGTTCGCCCTCACCGACCGGATCACCGTCCTGCACTACGGGAAGGTCGTCGCCGACGGTCTCGCGCACGAAGTCAAGGCGAGCTCGCTCGTGCAGGAGATCTACCTGGGAGCGCCCTGATGCTGGAGGTACGTGACATCCACACCTATTACGGGGACAGCCACGTGCTGCAGGGCGTGTCTCTGAGCATGGCGCGCGGCCAGGTCGTTGGCATCCTCGGGCGCAACGGCATGGGCAAGACAACGCTCATCCGATCCATCATCGGCTTCACGCCGCCCCGGCGGGGGCAGGTGCTGTTCAAGAGCCGGGACATCACGGCGTGGCCCTCGAACCGGGCCGTGTCGTTCGGGCTCGGACTGGTGCCGCAGGGGCGCCGCGTGTTTCCCACGCTGACCGTTCTCGAGAATCTCGCGGTGGCCGCCAAGGCCAACAGCGGCCCCTGGACGATCGCGCGCGTGCTCGAGCTCTTCCCACGCCTGGGCGAGCGCGGAGCGCACCGCGCGGGCAAGCTCTCCGGCGGCGAGCAGCAGATGCTGGCCATCGCGCGCGCCCTGACGACCAACCCGGAGCTCTTGCTGATGGACGAGCCGACCGAGGGCCTGGCGCCCCTCCTGGTCCGCGAGGTCGGCCGGGTCATCGAGAACCTCAAGACCCAGGGGCTGTCGATCCTCCTCGTGGAGCAGAACCTGCCGCTGGCGCTCCGGGTGACCGATCACGTCCATGTCCTCTCGCGCGGCCGGGTCGTTCACTCGAGCGCGCCGGACGCCCTGTGGCGGAATGAGGAGATCAAGTCACGCTATCTCGGACTCTGAGGGCCACGAGATGAAACGTATCGCGATCATCGGCGTCGGGCTCCTCGGCGGCGCGGTCGCCTCCCGGCTTCTCGAGGGCGCCTTCGCGGTCAGGGGTTACGACAGTCGCCCGGATCAGCTCGCGCGGCTCGCGCCCCGCGGCCTCACCCCCGCGACCAGCGTCAAGGATGCGGCGGCGGGCGCCGACGCCGTCTTCACGATCTTGCCGTCGCCCGAGTCGGTGGAGGCGGTGATCCTCGGCGCCGGCGGGCTACTGGACGTCATGCCGCGCTCGGCGACCCTGCTCCAGATGAGCACGATCTCCCCCACCCTGACGCGCCGCCTCGCCGAGGCCGCGGCGGCCGCAGGGCGCGGGTTCCTCGACGCGCCGATGAGCGGGACGAGCGCCATGGTCGAGCGCGGCGACTGCACGATCTTCGTCGGCGGCGACGCCGCGCGCCTGGAGGCGTGCCGCGCCGTCTTCGCCGCCGTCGCGAGAAAGACGATCCACGTGGGGCCGGTCGGCAGCGCGTCACTCGCCAAGCTCGCCACGAATCTCCTGGTCGGCCTCAACACCGCCGCGCTGGCCGAGGCCCTCGTTCTCGGCGAGAAGGGCGGGCTCGCTCCGCGGGCGCTCCTGGACATCTTGCGCGAGAGCGCGGCCGCCTCGAAGATGGTCGAGGTGCGCGGCCCGCTGATGGTCGACGAACGGTTCGAGCCCCAGATGAAGCTCGACCTCTTCCTCAAGGACTTCCGGCTCATGCTCGAAGAAGGGCAGCGCCTGGGCGTACCGCTGCCGCTGACGAGCCTCACCCAGCAGCTCTGCACGGCGACCGCCGCCGCCGGGCGCGGCGCCGAGGATCTCGCCGCACTCATCACGACGCTGCGGCGGATGGCCGGGCTCAGTGGATCCAGCGCACGGCGCCCGTCACGCCGTCGACCGCGACGACCGCCCCCTCGGGAATCCTCCGGGTCGCGTCGCTGACACCGAGCACCGCCGGAATACCTCGCTCGCGCGCGAGGGCGGCCAGGTGAGACGTGCTACCCCCGAGCTCCGCGACGACACCGGCGACACGCGGCAGCACGGCCGTCAGCGCCGGACCGGCGACCTGCGTGACGAGGACGTCGCCGAGCTTGACGTGCTCGAGATCGTGCTCGTGGAGCACGACGCACGCCGGGCCCGTCGCCCAGCCCACACCCGCCGGCTGACCCGTGAGACCGGGATGCCGGAGCCACACTTCGTCGGGCGCGTGTTGGGGCTCGACGTGGAGCGGCCGCGCCTGAAGGACGTGGAAGCCGCCCTCGTCCTTCGCCCACTCGACCTCGACGGGCCAGCCGACGAGGGCCTCGATTCTCGAGACGAGCCGCCCGAGCTCCACCACCTCCGCCGGCGCCAGACACGGGGCATGAATGAGCTCTGGGGCGACTGCCTCCGGCCGGGCGCCGCCCGCGGGTAACGCGACGACGCGCCGGTCCTTCCGCCCCGGGGTTGCGCTCTCCAGCGACCCATCCCGCGCGAGCGTCCAGCGGTCGGGCACGACCTCGCCCTGAGCCAGCGCCGAGCCAAGCCCCCACGTCCCGGTCACGACCACGCCGCCGTCCTCGGGGCGGCTGAGCGCTCCACCCGCCGCGCGCGCCGCCACAATCCTCTGGAGGATGACGGCCATCGCCGTGTGCCCGGGATCCACGTCGTGGGCCCGCATGTATCTGAGCGCCCGCGTGGACCAGAGGCACGCCCAGCAGGCACGCACCGCGGTGACCGTGTCCACGCGAGTGGCGATTCCCAGGAACGTGTCGAACTGCCCGGCGAAGGAGGTCCCCGGCGCGTCTTCGCGAAGCGCGGAGGAGCGCACGGCGAGGAGCTGTCCGGGCGCCTCGGCCATCCGCGCGTGAGCGGCGTCGAGCGCCTCGGCCACCGGCGCCGCGAGCGGGCCCTGCAAGAAGCCGAGCCTCACCTCGAGCGCGAGCCTGCGCGTCTCGTATGGGTCGTCGACGGCGCCGACGCGCTCGGCCGGCCCTGACACGCCCGCCGCGTCGCGCTGCAGACGGTAGGCGTCAGCGGTCAGGCAGATCCCGTCGGGCACCGGCAGTCCGGCTCGCCGCAGCCGGGCGAGCGTCGCGGCCTTCCCTCCCACGAGCTCGGCATCGACGGCGTCCGGAGCGTCGAGCGGGACCGCAAGCCGCTCACTCGCGCGGGACAATGACGAGTCTCAGGACGGAGTCGGCGGAGCGTTCGTACTCCTCGAACGCCGCCGCCACCCGGTCCAGCGGATACGATGCGGTGATGAAGCCGTCGACGTCGACGGCACCCGAGGCGACGAGGTCGATCGCGGGGGCGAAGTCGCCGGGCGTCAGGGCGCGGGAGCCGTACAGGGTCAGCTCCTTGAAGTAGAGAGGGAACGTCGTGAAGTCAGGCACCGGCCGGTGGCTGATCCCGTACACGAGAAGCCGGCCGCCCGGCGCCAACATCTCGATCGCGGGGGCGATGAGCGCCGGATCGCCGGCGGCATCGACGACCACATCCGCGCCGCGTCCGGCGGTGGCTTCCCTCACGGCGGAGACGACGTCCTCGTGGGTGGAGTTCACGACGCGGTCGGCGTGCCGGCGGCGCGCCAGCTCCAGCTTCCAGGGACTGCGGGACACGGCGACGACCGGGCACGCGCCTGAGAGCTTCGCAAGCTGCGTGTGGAGCAGCCCGGCCACGCCCTGGCCCAGGACCACCACCGACTCGTCCGGCACGATGCGCGCGCGCTCCTGTGCGTGGCGTACGGTGGCGAGCGTCTCGATCAGGGTCGCTACCGCGAGCGGCACGTGAGCCGGGAGCGGATAGACACCACGGGGAGACGGACTCCGGGATGGCGTCCGGTGTAGATCTCGAGGTCCGTGTGGCACACCGCCGTCGCCGCGACGCGCACCACGGCTTCGCCGCGGCGGGCGACCGGCGTCGGTCGCGTCAGGAGCTCGAGGCGCCTCGGCGCCTGGAGCACCGCCGCGCGGGTCACGCCGGGCTCACATCACCACCGTGATCTGCTCGACCGGGAAGTTCGAGATGATCTCCGTCCGGTCGTCGTGGACGATCAGCATCTCCTCGATGCGCACGCCCCACTCGTATTGCTTGCCGTGCTGGGTCTCGAGCGCGAACACCATGCCGGGACGGATCTCGAGCGGATGGTCGAGCGACCAGATCCGCGAGATCACCGGCGGGTCGTACTGCGCGAGCCCGAGCCCGTGCCCCCAGAGATTCGCGGCGGCCTGGTCCTCTTCCGCGTATCCCCATGCCTCTTGCGCCGACGGCCACTTCAGCGCGATGTCCCGGGTCGTCGCGCCGGGACGCACCGCGTGGATCGAGTCGTAGAGCCAGGTGAGGGCCGTCGCGTAGTAGTCCTTCATCTCCTGCGTCGGCTGCTTGCCGACGCAATACGTCCGGTAGTAGCACGACTTGTAGCCGTTCCACGCCAGCGCGGCCAGGTCCATGAAGACGATCTCGCCCGGCTTGATGATCCGATACGAGAAGTTCCGCCAGTTCGGCCACGTGTTCGGCCCCGACGACACGATCACGTCCTCCACGTCCTCCATCCCCGGAATCGCGTAGAGGTACTGCATGATGTGCGCGGTCACCTGGTTCTCCGTCAGGCCGGGCTTGAGGAAGCGCATGGTCTCCCAGTGGGCCGCGTCACCGATGGCACCCACGATCCGCAGACACTCCTGCTCGTCCACGTTCTTGATCGCCCGCGCCTCCATCATCGGTGTCATGCCGTCCGCCCACGTGATCTTCGCCTCGTTGAACTGGTTGAGCATATTGATGTCGATGAAGTCGACGCCGAGCGTCTTGTCGGCGACGTCGTAGCGCCGCATCTCCTTCATGATGGCGTCGGTGAACTTCTTGACCTGCTGCCGCGACGCCGGCCCCGCCGCGCCCTTGATCCACGCGTACGAGTACCGGATGTTCTCCTGCGGAATCCACGGGGCGTGCCGCTGGATCTGGAACCCGATGTCGCCCTGCTCGAACAGCACCGGGGCCCCGTCACCGCACAGGAGCGCGTAGCGGAGCCCGGGCTTCAGCCGGTTCCAGCCCGGCGTCAGCGTGCTCGTCACATAGCGGACGTTCTCGTCGTACATCAGGAGGAGGGCGCCGAGGTTGTGCGCCTTCATCCGCTCGCGCGCCCGCTCCAGCCGGTACGTCCGCAGCCGGTCCCAGTTCACCCGCTGCTGCCAGTCCACCCCCACCGTGCCGAAGTTCGCCATTGTTGTCCTTTCGTCAGACGGTCAGCTCGGCGAGCCGGACGTTCCCCGGGCGAGAACGATATTCCGCAAAGCGCTTGCTTCATATCAGCCGCGCTGCTAGCCTGTCAAACCAAAATGACGACGGGACGGACACCCAGACGCGTCACCGCCAAGGAGAAGATCCCGACGAAAGCCCTCGACCTCTCGGCGCGCCGGGTCTGATCGGGGTGGCCGACCAGGACCTCCGGAGCTTCGTCGCCGCCTACGATCGGGCGCACCCGGGCGAAGTGATCCACGTGACCGAGCCGGTGTCGATCGAGGAGGACGTGATGGCGCTCGTCCTCGAGTACGAGCGCCGCCGGCGCTACCCGATCCTCTTCTTCGATCGGGTCGCCGGCCACGACATCCCGATCATCTGCAACGTCGTGGCGAGTCGCCGCGCCCTGGCGTGGGCGCTCCGTGTCGACGAGCGCGCGCTCTCCGCCGAGTACGCGCGCCGCATCAAAGAGCACATCAAGCCGGTCGTCGTCCCGGATCCTCCCTTCCGCTATCGGGTGCTGACCGGGCCGGCTGTGGACCTCGGGGCCCTGCCCATGCCCCGGTACTTTCCCGGCGACGCGGGGCGCTATCTCACCGCCGGGATGCTGGTCGCCCGCGATCCCGACACCGGCGTCGAGACCGAGGGGTATCACCGCTTCCAGCTGAAGGGGCTCGACCGGATGGGCGTGAGCCTCCACTCACGCCGACGCATGTTCGAGTACCAGCGGCGCGCCGAGGCGAAGGGCCGCGCGCTGCCGTGCGCGATCGTGCTGGGGCTCCACCCCCTGGTGTCGATGGGCTCGCTCGCCTATCCTCCGCCCGACGTCGGTAAGTTCGAGGTCGTGGGCGGGCTCCTGGGCGAGCCGCTGGAGGTCGCGCCCTGCTCGACCATCGACCTGCACGTCCCCGCGTCGGCCGAGATCGTGATCGAAGGCGAGATCCTCCCGAACGTACGCGAGCCCGAGGGCCCGTTCGGCGAGTTCACCGGCTACGTCTCGCGTCGGTCGACCGAGCACGTCTTTGTCGCGAAGGCCCTCGCGATGCGCGCGCGGCCGTGGTTTCAGTCGATCGGCTCCGGGCGCGCGGGCGACCACATCACGACCCTCGGCCTGATCCGCGAGGCCGAGATCGCCAACGCCCTCGCGCGCGTCATCCCGAACGTCCGCGGCGTGCACGTGCCGCTCTCGGGGACGTCGTCGTTCACGGCCTACGTCTCGATCGCGCAGAGCCGGCCCGGTGAGGCCAAGCACGTGATTCCGATCGTCCTGGGCGTGGATCACTACGTGAAGCTGGTTATCGTCGTCGACGACGACATCGACGTCTTCGACGAATCGGAGGTGCTCTGGGCGGTGGCGACACGCGTGCAGGCCGACCGCGATCTGGTCGTCGTCTCGGGGAGTCTCGGCGCGTTGCTCGACCCGAGCGCCGACGAGCGCGGCGTCACGGCCAAGCTCGGTATCGACGCGACCCGGCCCTTCGGTGAGCCATTCGCCGAGAAGCTCGTGATGTCGCCTGAAAAAATGGCCTGGGCTCGGGACCTCGTGGACCGCCTGGCCCGCTCATAGGAGACCGCGCCCATGAAACGCTACATCGACCTGTCGGTGACCGTGGACGACGCGACGCTCTCG